>NZ_JAQKGN010000005.1:0-286459 GCF_027956555.1 Agrobacterium sp. ST15.16.055 | reverse complement strand
AGAAAATAGCGATGGCGCTCACGAAAGCACCCAAACCCGCCTGGGGATGAGGAAACGAGGCTCATCTTATCTCCCGTTCACCCGCAAAAGACGACAACAAAACGTCATCATCCCGAAAAAGAAAAAAACCCGCCGAAAATATCGACGGGTTTGTCAGCGGTCTGGGGCGGCCTTCGCCGCCTTTTTTCGTCTGCACCGTGCTTGGACATCAGAAGACGGCAAGATATTTCAGCAGCGAAATAATGCCGATGATGATGACGATCACCTGCGCAATCTGTTTCGCACCGCCGCCGACCGGCAGGCGCGCGATAAGCCACAAGACGAGCACAATCACCAGGAAGGTGATCAGAATGCTGACGAGCGTAGATGTAACCATATGTCCCAGCTCCCTGTAAAATAAAGGCTTCAACGGTCGTTCACCGTTGTGGGAGTAAAAAGCGCCAGATAGATTTTTGTTCCATGCAGTTGATTGCGCGCGATTAAATTAGGACTTGCTGAATGGCAGATGGTGGGAAGGTGAAGTTGCGTCCCGTGGGGGCGAGGGCCGAGGTGGGGCGGCTCGGTCGCGCCGCCATTTCGACGGTGACAGGCGGTAAACTGGATCTCGTGACCGGCGTTGCAGAGCCTGGATTCAACCCGATTGATCTACTGTATTCGTCACTCGCCGCCTGTCTTGCAGTCAGCGCCCGGATCGCCGCCAGTCGGCTAGGTTTGCTGGAGCGCTTCAATGGTGTGGTTGTCGAGGTCACGGGCGAAAAATCCGCCGAGGAGCCGTACAGCATTGTCCGTTTCGACATTGGCATCGCGGTGAGCGGCGATTTCGATGAGAATAGCCGCAACGCCATTGCCCATCTTGCCGAGGATATATGCACTGTCAGCAACACGCTGAAGGGCGATGCGGAATTCGCGATGTCTGTTACCGGCTGACGATCAAGGCTTCCGGGATTTTTCCCATTTTTTCACCAGCCGGTCGCGCTTGAGCTTCGAGAGGCGCTTCAGCCAGAAAACGCCATCCAGCTGGTCGATCTCGTGCTGGATGCAGACGGCGTGAAATCCCTCGGCGGTCTGCCGGTGTTCGCCGCCGGATATGTCCTGAAACCTCACCTCGACACTGCAAGGTCGCTCCACCTCGTCGGTAAAGCCCGGCATGGAGACGCTGCCCTCCATATGGCGCATGGTCTGCGTGGATTGGCTGATTATTTCGGGATTGATGTAGGTCAGGACGGTTCCCGGTGTCAGTTCCAACACGAAAACCCGCTGTTTTATGCCGATGTGGGCGGCGGTGATGCCGACGCCGGGTGCAGCGCGCATCGTGTCGATCAGGTCCGTTACCAGCTGTTGCAATTGCCCGTCGAAAGCCGTGACCGGCGCGCAGATTTCGGACAAACCGGGATGAGGGTAGGGCAGGATCGGCCTGATTGCCAAGGAATGCTCCGTTCGTTTCAAATCCGCAGGGACGCCGCCGCGAGGGCCTGTCCTTCTTCGGTTGCCTCCAGAAAGCTGCGCTGGGTGCGGGCATCGCGTTTTGTCACCCGCACGAAACGTGGCGACAGGGCAGTGATTTCGCGCAGAATGAGGGCGTGCGCAAGCCCCAGCCGATTGGCGATGCTGCGGCTGTCAGCGGCGATGTTGAGACGAAGCGAAAGAAGGATCGCCGCGCCCGTGGCTGTCAGCGCCCGTGAGGAGCTTTCCTGAACCCGCTCCACCGCGGCCATGAACGCGGCGGCGGACTGCGCCTCGTCCATCAGGAGGCGTCCGTGCGCAGGCGAACAGAGACGAGCACCGATTTCGATGTCGGCGTGAAACTGTCTTCGCCATAGCTCGACAGCGGCACCAGCACGTTCAGTTCCGGATAATAACCGCCGACGCTGCCCTGCGGGATATTATAGGGCACCAGCCGGAAATTCCGCGCAATGCGTTTCACGCCGTCGCCATATTCGCCGATGACATCGACACGCTGGCGGGAATGGGCGCCGAGCGTTTCCATGTCCTTCGGGTTCATGAAGATGACGTGGCGCTCGCCATAGACGCCGCGATAACGGTCGTCCATGCCGTAGATCGTGGTGTTGTATTGATCGTGGCTGCGGAAGGTCTGCAAGACAAACAGGTCATCGCGCGTGAGCGCCTGCTGGTGTTCGGTCTGTTCGGGTAGCGGACCGCTATAGAAGGTGGCCTTTTTCGCCGGCGTGTTCCATTCCCGTTCGGCTGCTGCGTTGCGCAGATGAAAACCGCGCGGCACGCGTACGCGCTCGTTGAAATTATCGAAACCGGGAATGACCCGCTCGATCATGTCGCGGATGAGGTCGTAATCATCGGCAAGCGCCTTCCAGTCGACATGGGCATTGCCAAGCGTCGCCTCGGCGATGCCAGCGACGATGGCCACTTCCGAACGCAGCTCATCCGAGGCCGGTGGATTGATGCCGCCGGAACCGTGCACCATGCTCATGGAATCCTCCACCGTGACGATCTGCGAGCGCCCGGCCGAATTGCGGTCGATTTCCGTTCGGCCGAGGCAGGGCAGCACAAAGGAGGTTTCGCCCGGCACCAAGTGCGAATGGTTGAGCTTGGTTGCGATGTTGACGGTCAGCTTCTGCTTTTCGAAAGCCTTGACGATCAGCGGGCTGTCGGGCGTCGCCCGCATGAAATTGCCGCCGAGCGCGATGAAAGTCTGAGCCTTGCCGTCCAGCATCGCGGCGACGGCTTCGACGGTATTGTGGCCGGGCTTGCGCGGCATGGGGACGCCAAGTTCCTTTTCCAGCGCATCGAGAAGCGCGGGCGGGGCTTTTTCATCGATGCCGACGGTGCGGTCGCCCTGCACGTTGGAATGGCCGCGCACGGGGCAAAGGCCGGCGCCCGGACGGCCGATATTGCCACGCAGCAGCATGAAATTGGTGATCTCGCGAACGATAATGACCGAATGCCTGTGCTGCGTGACACCCATGGCCCAGGTGGCGATGACGGAACCGGCGTTCATGTAGATGCGGGCGGCTTCCTCGATCTCCGCGCGGGTGAGGCCGGACTGGTCGAGGATGCTCTCCCAGCTCGTTGCATCGACGGCGGCGCGATAGGCATCGAATTCGGCCGCATGTTCGGCGATGAAGTCGTAGTCGATGATGGCGGGCTCGCCCGCCGCCCTTGCTGCATCGTCGGCGGCGAAGACTGCCTTGCTCATGCCGCGCACGGCCGCCATATCGCCACCCTGACGCGGCTGGTAATAGTTGGTGGCGATTTTCGTGCTGCTGCCGGTGATCATTTCGATCTTGTCCTGGGGGTCGGCGAAACGCTCGAGACCCTTTTCCCGAATGGGATTAAAGACAGCGATGCGGGCGCCGCGAAGGGCGGCGCGGCGCAAGTCGCCAAGCATGCGTGGATGGTTGGTGCCGGGATTTTGCCCGATGACGAAAATGGCGTCCGTCTGCTCGAAATCCTCCAGCAGCACCGTGCCCTTGCCGACGCCGATCGATTCTTTCAGGCCGACGCCGCTCGCCTCGTGACACATGTTGGAGCAGTCGGGGAAATTATTGGTACCGTAAAGCCTGACCATCAACTGATAGAGGAAGGCCGCCTCGTTGGAGGCGCGGCCGGAGGTATAGAACTCAGCCCGGTCGGGACTGTCGAGGCTGTTGAGGATACGGCCGATTTCGGCAAAGGCATCGTCCCAGGAGACAGGCAGATATCTGTCGCTCGCCCGGTCATAACGCATGGGATGGGTGAGGCGGCCCTGTTTTTCCAGATCGTAATCAGACCAGCTGCGCAGTTCGGATACGGTGCGGCTGGCGAAGAAATCCGGCGGCACCCGGGCTTCCGTTGCTTCCCATGACACCGCCTTGACGCCGTTTTCGCAGAACTCGAAAGAGGAGCCATGTTCCGGGTCTCCCCAGGCGCAGCCCGGGCAGTCGAATCCATCCGGCTGGTTGGTCTTCAAAAGCGTGCGGGCGCCGGAAATCGGGGCGCCGGATTCCAGGAGGCGTTTGCCGACGCTTTTGAGTGCGCCCCAGCCACCTGCGGCGGAGGATGCCTTGCCTATGAAATCCGTCTTGCTCATGATTGTGATTCCCGGGATGTGTCTTCTTGCGCGCGCCCGACGGCTTGCCGTTTGTCAAAAGCATCTTCAAAAGCGCTGATCCGCACCGCCTGTCAATGTCTTAATTGTGCATTGCGGCAAAACCTTTGTTCGCCCATTCGACATTTAAAACGGGAACGGCGTAAAGGGGGTGGACGTTGTCGTAAAACAAGCCGCGCAGATTGGCTAAACATGCTTATGGCCGCTGGCTGAGACCCTGCCGGCCAATAGGAAGAGGAATGTCGAATGGATTTTTTGCCGCGGCCGGAGAGCTTGCGTATTTGCTGCTACCCGGTTGTTGACAATATACCTTTTAACGCCATTCTGCCTGCGCATCCGTGCACTGCCATATTTGAATACAAGGGGACGCCAGATGACAGACCGTGACGACGATCCTGTCGCGCCCGAGGACATGAAGCCGACGGAAGCGCCCTCCGATATCTACGCCGAAGACGGTTCGGTACGCTCCGATTTTCTGACGATGGTGGGTGCGGCGATCGCTGACCGCGATCTGCTTTTCCTGCGCAAGAATGTGGCGCGGCTGCACGAATCGGAACTTGGTGACTTGCTGGAATCCATCCTGCCGGAACAGCGCCATGCGCTGGTGCGGCTTCTCGGTTCCGATTTCGACATGACGGCGCTGACCGAGGTGGATGAGGGCATCCGTCTCGATATCGTTGACCAGATGTCGAATGAACAGATTGCCGCCGGCATTGGCGAGCTGGATTCGGACGACGCCGTCTATATTCTCGAGGACCTCGACGACGAAGACCGCGAGGATATTCTCTCGCAACTGCCGTTCACTGAACGCGTGCGGCTGATGCGGGCGCTGGATTATCCAGAAAGTTCGGCCGGTCGCCGCATGCAGACGGAATTCGTCGCCGTGCCGCCGTTCTGGACCGTGGGGCAGACCATCGACTACCTGCGCGAGGAGGAGGAGCTGCCGGAATCCTTCTCGCAGATTTTTGTCATCGATCCCACCTTCAAGCTGGTCGGCGCGCTCGATCTCGACAGGGTTCTGCGCGCCAAACGTCAGGTGAAGATCGAAACGATCATGCACGAGACCAACCACTCCATCCCGGCGGAGATGGACCAGGAAGAGGCCGCGCAGCTTTTCGAGCAATATGACCTTCTCTCCGCCGCTGTGGTCGATGATAACGGCCGACTGGTGGGCGTGCTGACCATCGATGACGTAGTGGACGTCATTCAGGAAGAGGCCGAGGAGGATTTGCTGCGCCTTGGCGGTGTCGGTGACGAAGAGCTGTCGGACTCGATTGCCAGCACGTCCCGTTCGCGCGTGCCCTGGCTTGCGGTTAACCTTATCACCGCCTTTCTCTCCGCCTCTGTCATCAGCCTGTTCGATGCAACGATCCAGCAGATCGTCGCGCTGGCGATCCTTATGCCGGCGGTGGCCGGTATGGGCGGCAATGCCGGATCGCAGACCATGACGGTGTCGGTGCGGGCGCTCGCCACCAAAAGCCTCGATATTCACAACGCTGCGCGCATCATCCGGCGCGAGGCGGGCGTGGGTATTCTGAATGGCATGCTGTTCGGCTGCGCCATCGGCATCGTTGCCGGTGTCTGGTTTCAGGATATCCATATCGGCGGCATCATCGCCACGGCCATGTGCCTCAACATGCTGGCGGCGGCGCTGGCGGGCATTCTCATTCCGCTGGTGCTCGACAAGTTCGGCGCGGACCCGGCGGTCTCGTCGGCAGTTTTCGTGACGGCGGTCACCGATATTGTCGGCTTCTTCGCCTTTCTGGGGATCGCGACCTGGTGGTACGGTATTTCCGGATAGGGCCAGACGGGCGAAAATTGACTTTTACGTGAAGGTCAAATAATATCTTCCGGTGATGAATCGGATAGGCCCTTGGACAAGTATTATAGCATAACCGAACTGACACGCGAATTCGGTGTTTCCACCCGCACCTTGAGGTTTTACGAGGACGAGGGACTGATTCACCCTGAACGTCGCGGGCGCACACGGCTTTTCAGGGCTGCAGACCGCCGCCTCATTCAGGAAATCCTGCGCGGCCGCCGTATCGGTTTCACGATCTCCGAAATTCGCGAGATCATTCACGTCTACAAGGAACCGCCGGGCGAATCGGGCCAATTGGTGCTTCTGATGAAGAAGGTCGATGAAAAGCGCGCCGAGCTTCGGCAAAAACGCAAGGACATCGAAGAGACGCTGGCGGAACTCGACAATGTCGAAGAAGCCTGTCTGACGCGGCTTGCCGAAATCGGCGTTGGGACATGAAAGCAGCTCGTGCTGCTTGATTCGTCAGTGATTTAATGCCGAAAACAGGCCTTAAGCCTTCTATCTTTACCGCATTCCTTTGGGGGACGATCGCCAGAGTGGTGATGGGCCGCGTTGGAGCGAGTATGTGCCGCTTGTCGCCTTCTCCCCGCCGGGGAGAAGGTCGCGGCAGCGGGATGAGGGGGCTAGGGTAGAGATATTCGGCAACGTTGCCCCCTCATCCGACCCTTCGGGCCACCTTCTCCCCCTCGGGGAGAAGAAACAAGCGGCAAGCCCTGACGTCTCCCTACTGTGCCTCAACCGTGCACTGTTGCGCCACCTCACTGACCTTCGTCTGCTGATCGGCGTTGAGCTTGCCTTCCATCATCGTGTCGAACAGGTTTTCCGCCTGCAGCTTCTCCAGTGTGCAGCCGCAGAAACGCTGGCACAGTTCCAGCCCGTTGGCCTGCTCGACACAGCTCTTTTCACAGCTCGATTTGTAAAGCTCGACCTGATCGACAGGCGAGGGTGGGGCTATGAGCGACAGGGTATAGACGAGGCCGATAAGCACCGGCTGGTGGATGAGGTAGAATGCCAGGCTGTGGCGGCCGGCGCCTGCGATCAGGTTGCGAGGCGAACTCGGGCTTCGAAAGCGGTCGAGCCAGTCGCGCGGCGTGACGAATTGCGACACCGCAAGCCCGGCAAGGAAGGGCGCAAGCCAGGGCAGAAGCGGCACATAGTCGTTCGAACGGGGCGGCGTGGTGGAAAAACCAATCCAGGCCAACCATTTTGCGTTGAACAGTTCGGACTGCAGATAGTGAGGCAGGGTGAAGGCGATCACGGCAAAAAGCAACGTCACGGCCGCGGGGGCTCGCACGAACAGCAACCCGACAAGGCTTGCCGCGGCGATATTGTGCAATATGCCAAAGAAGATGAAGCTGTCAGGAAAGGCGAAATAGGTGGCGATGGTAATGAGCAGTGCCGAGCCGGCCACCATCGCAAAACGTTTGCCGAAAGACGGCCAGTTGACGCCCTTACCATGGGCGAGAAACAGGCTGAAACCGGCCAGAAACAGGAACGAGCTGGCGATGCCGCGCGCATAGAGTTTCCACAGGCCGGTGGTTGCCGTGCCGGGTTCCAGATAGCCGAAATATTCCAGATTCCATGTGAAGTGGTAGGACGCCATGGCGATGAGGGCCAGCCCGCGCAGGGTGTCGAGACCGCCTATGCGGCCTTTGCGGCGGTTTTCGTTTGCGGCTGCGTTCGTGTTCATGGTTTCCGTTTTCGGCTTTCGGGGGGCGGTATCACGCTCGGCTTGGCCCCTGAAGTGCGGCTATTTCAAGGCCTGTTTTCTTCCATAATGGCGCGCCGTGCTTCGGAAAAGAACTGGCGGCGTAACAACGCCACGATGATGATGACCGTGCTGGCGATGAAGACATAGGGGCTGATGAACCAGCCGAGATAACCGATTGACAGAAAGATGGTCCGCAGGCCGTCATTGAAGTTCTTAGCAGCGATGATGTTCATCTTTATGACGTTTTCGGCTGCCCGCTCGGCCGCCCTGCGATCGGCGCCGACATCGTGGACCATGGGAATGGCGCCGAACAGGATGGTGCAATAGTTGAACAGGCGGTAGGACCAGCCGAACTTGAAGAAGGAATAACCGAAAAGACAGGTCAGCCCGATGACCTTCAGCTCGAAGGCCGTGCGCCCGGCATACTGCACGAACGGCATGTCGCGGAACACCGATTCGACTTGTTCTGTGGCGCCCAGCAGGGCGAAACATCCGCCGATGGCGAAGATGGAGGTGGAGGCGAAAAAGGCGGTGCCGTTCTGCAGGCCGGCCATAATCTGCGTGTCGATCATCTTCAGGTCGCGCTTCAGCGAATTCATGATCCACTCGCGGCGGCGCTCGGCCATGGCCTGGTTGAGGCTGGCTCTCGAAAACAGCCTCGTGCCCGTCGTGACATGGGTATAGACGGCCCATAGCAGGATGAAAACCACGATCGAGATATAGTCCATCACGGTCATCACGGGCAGGCCACCTTGCTGTTTGCGAATCTTCGAAAGCATATTGATTTGAAGGCCATGGCAAGGCAATGGCGGCGGCTGCCGTCACTCCATATTCTCCTTGGGCGTTGCGGTTTCATCATTCGGTTTTTCGCTAACGTTCCGGTAACCAAGTCGCTTTATCAATCCAGTCGCGGACGATGTGTCTGCCGGTTCCGGGTTAAGGTTTTGCGTCCCGGTTCCGCCCGTTTTTTTGCCTGCGGCGAGGGCCGATTGACAGAATGGCCGTTCGCACCTAGCCTTTTATCTGGACCGGTGTTTCCGGTATCCGGAGCAGCCAAGGCTGATATGCCCCGCATCCTGCAGGCAGGTCTTGTTTTCTCCGGCCCGGTATCAGCGGCAGTCCGGCATGAGCAACCGGGGAACGCCTTTTTCTACGAATCGTTCCCTTCCTGTCTGTCTGCCCCTGGCTTGCGACACGGCGAAGATGCCGGTCCGTTTCATTCTCTTCCTTCAGGTTTCAGATGACAGATAAAAACCGCTCCGTTTTCATTCTTGGCGGCGCGCGCTCAGGCAAGTCCCGTTTTGCGGAGGAGCTTGCGGGCAAGTCGGGTGGAAGCCTGCATTATCTGGCCACTGGCCGGGCATGGGATGACGAGATGCGCGACCGCATCGTCCATCATCAGGCGCGGCGCGGCGGCGAATGGACAACGCATGAAGCGCCCGTCGATATTGCCGCCGTGCTGGACCAGCTCGGCGCGCCGGAAAATGTCGTTCTCATCGATTGCCTCACCCTGTGGCTCACCAATCTGATGATGGAGAACGCCGATATCGAGGCTGCTTTTGCGGCGCTCGAGACGGCGATTGCATCGGCTCGAGCTAAGCTGATTCTCGTCTCCAACGAAGTCGGTCTCGGCATCGTGCCGGAAAACCGCATGGCGCGGGAATTTCGCGATCACGCCGGCCGCCTGCATCAGCGAATCGCCGCCATTGCCGGAGAGGTCTATTTCGTCGCCGCCGGCCTGCCCCTGAAGATGAAGGGCTGAAGGGTACGCGCGCAAGCGGGGCCGGCATCGCTGCGCATTTTGCTCTTGTACAAATTTCTCTCGTAAAGCCGCGTCCCGTTTTGCCGGGGCTGCGACAGCTTTGCTTTCTTGACCTGGATCAAGGTGGCGCTCTCCCGCCGGTGGCAATGCTCCAACCGACGCATAGGCACGTTTCCGCTCTCTTGGGCGCGTGCCGTGCCTTTCGTCGGTCGGCTTGCACGTTGGGGGAAACCAACAATGAATTACACGTTAGAAACCGCGATCGTGGCGCTCGGCGCCTTTCTCGCGTTGCTTGGGGCAGCCTTTGCCCATGACAGTCTTTTCGCAGCCCATATGTGGGTACTGTTCTTTACGCTTCTGGTCAGCACGGTGCTTTTGCTGCGCCGTGTCTCCTTCGCGCCTGTCGGTTCTGCCACGCGTGCTCACTTGAAGTCGGAATATTTCGACGAGGTGGTGAAATACGGCGTCATCGCCACTGTGTTCTGGGGTGTCGTCGGCTTTCTGGTTGGCGTTGTCGTGGCGCTTCAGCTCGCCTTTCCCGATCTCAACATCGCGCCCTATTTCAATTTCGGCCGGATGCGGCCGCTGCACACATCGGCGGTTATCTTCGCTTTCGGGGGAAATGCGCTGATCGCCACCTCCTTTTACGTGGTGCAGAGAACCTGTCGCGCGCGGCTGTTCGGCGGCAATCTCGGCTGGTTCGTGTTCTGGGGCTACAACCTCTTCATCGTCATGGCGGCCACCGGCTATCTGCTCGGGATTACGCAGGGCCGCGAATATGCGGAACCGGAATGGTATGTGGATATCTGGCTGACCATTGTCTGGGTCGCCTATCTGCTGGTGTTCCTCGGTACGATCCTCACGCGCAAGGAGCCGCATATCTATGTGGCCAACTGGTTCTACCTCAGTTTCATCGTCACCATCGCCATGCTGCATATCGTCAACAATCTCGCCATTCCCGTCTCGTTCCTTGGCGTCAAGAGCTATTCGGCTTTTTCGGGCGTGCAGGACGCGCTGACGCAATGGTGGTACGGCCATAACGCTGTCGGCTTCTTCCTGACGGCCGGCTTCCTCGGAATGATGTATTATTTCATTCCCAAGCAGGTGAACCGCCCGGTCTATTCCTACCGCCTGTCGATCATCCACTTCTGGGCGCTGATCTTCATGTATATCTGGGCCGGCCCGCACCATCTGCACTATACGGCGCTGCCGGACTGGGCGCAGACGCTCGGCATGGTGTTCTCGATCATGCTGTGGATGCCGTCCTGGGGCGGCATGATCAACGGTCTGATGACGCTTTCGGGCGCCTGGGACAAGATCCGTACAGACCCCATCGTGCGCATGATGGTGATGGCGGTGGCCTTTTACGGCATGGCGACCTTCGAAGGTCCGATGATGTCGATCAAGGCCGTCAACTCGCTCAGCCACTATACCGACTGGACCATCGGCCATGTGCATTCGGGTGCTCTCGGCTGGAACGGCATGATCACCTTCGGCGCGATCTATTACCTGACGCCGAAACTCTGGGGCAGGGAGCGTCTCTATAGCCTGCAACTCGTCAACTGGCACTTCTGGCTCGCCACGATCGGCATCGTCATCTACGCGGCCGTCATGTGGGTGGCCGGCATCCAGCAGGCGCTGATGTGGCGCGAATACGATACCCAGGGCTTCCTCGTCTATTCCTTCGCGGAATCGGTCGCGGCGCTGTTCCCCTATTACGTGATGCGTGCATTGGGCGGCCTGATGTTCCTCAGCGGCGCGCTGATCATGGCCTACAACGTCACAATGACCATCCTCGGTCATCAACGCGAGGAGGGCGCCAGCGAAGGCGCGGTGCCCTCGCTGCAGCCTGCTGAATAAGGAGGGCTCCGATGTCCATTCTTGACAAACACGCCGTCGTCGAACGCAACGCCACGCTGCTTCTGGTCGGTTCTTTGCTGGTCGTCTCCATCGGCGGTATCGTGGAAATCGCACCGCTCTTTTATCTCGAAAACACCATCGAGAAGGTGGAAGGCATGCGGCCCTACACGCCGCTGGAACTGGCCGGGCGCAACATCTACATCCGCGAGGGATGTTATGTCTGCCACAGCCAGATGATCCGGCCGTTCCGCGACGAGGTGGAGCGTTACGGGCATTACAGCCTGGCAGCGGAATCCATGTATGACCATCCGTTCCAGTGGGGTTCCAAGCGCACGGGGCCGGATCTTGCGCGTGTCGGCGATCGTTATTCGAACGAGTGGCACGTGCAGCATCTGGCCGATCCGCGTTCGGTCGTGCCGGAATCGATCATGCCCTCCTATGCTTTCCTGAAGACCACGACGCTGAAGGTCACCGAGGTTTCCATGGAGCTGAAGGCCAACCGCGCCGTCGGCGTACCCTATAGCGACGAGATGATCGAAAAGGCGAGCGCTGACATGAAGGCGCAGGCTGATCCGAATGCCGATACCAGCGAGCTGCTAGCGCGTTACCCGAAGGCCAAGGTCGGCGATTTCGACGGCGATCCGGCCAAGCTCACCGAAATGGATGCGCTTGTGGCCTATCTGCAAATGCTCGGCACGCTGGTCGATTTCTCGACCTATGACGATGCCGCCGGATACCGGTGAGGAGGTGTGAGCCATGGAAACCTACACGGCCATGCGCCACTTCGCCGATAGCTGGGGTCTGCTTGCCATGACCCTGTTCTTTGCCAGCGTCGTTGTTTTCACCCTTCGCCCAGGCTCGAGAAAAGCCGCGGACGATGCCGCCAGCATTCCGCTCAAGGAGGACTAGGATATGTCCGAAAAACACATCGATAAAATCAGCGGCGTCGAAACCACTGGCCATGAATGGGACGGTATCCGCGAGCTGAACAACCCAATGCCGCGCTGGTGGGTCTGGACCTTCTATCTCACGATACTGTGGGCCATCGGCTATACCATCGCCTATCCGGCATGGCCGCTGATCAACGGGGCGACGCAAGGGTTGCTCGGCTGGAACAGCCGCGGCGATATTGCCGCCGATATTGCCGATGCAAAACAGTTGCAGAGCGTCTTTGTCGACAAAATCGCCAATGCGTCGCTTGCCGAAATTCAGACCGACCCGGCCCTGAGTCAATTTGCCCTTTCCGGCGGCGCGGCCGCTTTCAAGGTCAATTGCATTCAGTGTCACGGTTCGGGCGCGGAAGGCGGGCAGGGTTATCCCAACCTCAACGATGACGACTGGATGTGGGGCGGCAGCGTCGAGGACATCTATACAACGGTGAAGCACGGCATTCGTTTTGCCGACGATGCTGATACGCGTGCTTCGGAAATGCCGGCCTTCGTCGACATTCTGAAGTCTGACGAAATCCGCGAGGTTGCCGCCTATGTCGTCAGTCTGACGGGAACGCCTTCCAATCCGGCGCTGGTGGAACCTGGCAAACAGGTTTTTGCGGATAATTGCGCTTCTTGCCACGGTGAGGATGCCAAGGGCAACCGCGAGTTCGGAGCACCCAATCTTGCCGATGCTATCTGGCTGAAGGCCCACGGCGAAGAAGGTATCGCTGCACAGATACGGTCACCGAAACATGGGGTGATGCCTGCCTGGGGAGAGCGTCTCGGTGATACGACCGTCAAGCAGCTTGCCATCTTCGTGCATTCGCTTGGTGGGGGTGAATGAGGTGAGCAGAATGTGGAGAGGGGGCGCCGGGGAGGCGCCCTTTTTATCATGGGCAGATCAGGCGTTGTCCGCCCGTCCATCCGGATATTCGGCTGGTCCCTTCAACTCGATCTTGTTGCCGAATGGATCACGGAAATAGAACGAATGTCCCATTCCTCTCGCGCCGCCGTGAAAGGCTTCCTGTTCTATCGTAACGTTAAATTTCACCAGATGTGCGCGAAGCGCATCATGGTTCAGGGGACCGGTCGCTATGCAGATGTGATCGACATTCCGTCCTCCGGCGACGGGCGGAGCAGCCTTTGTGCCACCGGGATGTGTGACATCCCACAGCACGATCAAGGCATTTCCGCACCAGACCTGTTCCATGCCGAGAGCAGGATAAGAGTAACCATCAGTGCACCCCAGCACGTTCCGGTAGAAATCGAGCGCCCGCGCCATATCGTCGACGATGAAGACGATATGATCGATACCGACCAACGAAAAAGGCGGCGTTGTCAAAGTCATTGCGGGTTCCTGCCGATCAGTTTTTCGACCAGACGGCCAGTTCGTATCCATCCGGATCGGTGAAATGGAAACGCCGGCCGCCGGGAAAGGCGAAGATCGCGACGCTGATCTGGCCGCCGGCGGCCTCGATACGCCGTTGCGCATCCTCGATATCGGCGGCGTAGAGAATGACGAGCGGTCCGCCCGTGGAAGAAACCGGCGCGGTGGTGGTGAAGCCGCCCGTCAGGCGGCCGTCGGAGAATTCGCAATATTGCGGACCGTAATCCTTGAAAGTCCAACCGAACGCGCCGCCGTAAAATTCCTTGCTGCGCTCGATATCGGCGACGTTGAATTCGACATAGTCGATGCGTCGGTCGTTTGTATTCGTGATCATCTTTCCTCCATCAATCCTTTTCGAGCAGCGCCTTCAGCGTTTCGAGATCGGCCGTGACCGCTCTTGCATCCTGATCGAAATCCTCGTCCGTCATGCCCTGAAGGCGAAGCAGGGTGAAACTCACCTCCGTACCGTCGCCATTCGGCGTCACCCGTAGCGCGTTATAAACTTTGATACCATCCGGCAATGTCACGAGGTGGTCGATGACGCCCAATTCGTTTGCGGGCGCAAAATTGACGCGCACCTCACCCAGCGGCCCGCCCTCGGCGATCCAGTCTTGGCCATCGGCTTTAAGACCGCCCGCAAGGCCCGCGGCCCAGCGAGGCATATTCTGAGGGTCGGAGGCGAAGTCGTAGACCTCTGCCCACGGTTTTTCGATGGATAGATGAATGATTCTCGACTGCATGACAGGCATTTCATCCTCCCTGACGGCGCTTTCCCGGGACTGCGCCACTTTGTCGTCACTTGATGCAAGTCAAGGATGTTTCACCGGGGAGATGGGAGAAAGCAAGGAGATAAAAATGGACTCCTCTCATGAACATCTATCGCGCCGGACAGGACAGCCCGCAACAGCCCGTCGAAAGGCTGGAGGCGGAAGCCGTCAATTCCGCAAAAACGCGCAAACCGCTCTACGAAGCCCGCAAGAAGATTTTTCCCAAGCGCGCCGAGGGACGGTTCCGGCGGTTCAAATGGCTGGTAATGCTGATCACGCTCGGCATTTATTATCTGACGCCATTCCTGCGCTGGGACCGTGGCCCCTATGCGCCAGATCAGGCGGTGTTGATCGATATCGCCAACCGGCGCTTTTATTTCTTCTTCATCGAAATCTGGCCGCAGGAGTTCTTTTTCGTTGCCGGCCTGCTGGTCATGGCAGGGCTGGGGCTGTTTCTCGTCACCTCCGCCGTTGGGCGCGCATGGTGCGGTTACACCTGTCCACAGACCGTCTGGGTCGATCTGTTTCTGGTGGTCGAGCGGGCGATAGAGGGCGACAGGAACGCTCGCATGAAACTGGATGCGGCGCCCTTCACGTTTGGCAAGTTACACAAGCGGGTGTTGAAACATGCGGTCTGGCTGGTCATCGGTGTTCTGACAGGTGGAGCCTGGATCTTCTATTTTGCCGATGCGCCGACGCTGGCGAGAGAGTTCCTGACCGGCGAAGCACCCATGATCGCTTACACCACCGTCGCGATCCTCACCGCCACGACCTATGTCTTCGGCGGGCTGATGCGGGAACAGGTCTGCACCTATATGTGCCCCTGGCCGCGCATTCAGGCAGCGATGCTGGACGAGAATTCGCTTGTCGTCACTTATAATGACTGGCGGGGTGAACCGCGCTCGCGGCACGCTAAAAAGGCTGCGGCGGCAGGGGAGAGCATCGGCGATTGCGTCGATTGCAATGCCTGCGTTGCGGTCTGTCCCATGGGCATCGACATCAGGGACGGGCAGCAGCTGGAATGCATCACCTGCGCTCTCTGTATCGATGCCTGTGACGGGGTGATGGACAAGATCGGCAAGCCGCGCGGGCTGATCGCCTATGCGACGCTTTCCGAATACCAATCCAACATGGCGCTGGCGACCGGCAATGGTCAGCACCCGATTCGCCCCGCGAATGTGCGCGAGGAGGACGGCAGTTTCAGCAAACGCGTGCGCCACTTCAACTGGCGCATCATCTTGCGGCCGCGCACGCTGCTTTATACGGCCATCTGGGCTGCTGTGGGCATCGGCATGTTGTTTGCGCTGGTGACGCGCGAGAGGCTGGCGCTCAACGTGCTGCACGACCGCAACCCGCAATATGTGCTGGAATCGAACGGGTCCATCCGCAACGGTTACACGGTCCGAATCCTCAACATGGTGCCACAGCCGCGCATAATGAGCCTGACGATGGACGGCCTTCCGAATGCGGTGATGAAGATAAACGGCATGGCCGATACGGCTGCCCGGGCTTTCGAGGTGACCGTGGAGCCGGATGAAGCGACGACGCTGAAGGTCTTCGTCACCCTGCCGGGCGAGGATGTTGCGCGGGTAGCTGAAAATTTCGAATTCATCGTCAGCGATACGGCCGGCCACGAAACGGCCCGTTACGATGCGGTCTTCAATGCTCCGGGAGTGAAAAAATGACGGTGACCAATCAACGCGCCTCCGGTTTCACATTTACAGGCTGGCACATGCTCGGCGTGATGGTGCTGTTCTTTGGCACCATCATTACCGTCAACATGATCATGGCCTGGAACGCGATCCATAGCTGGAGCGGGCTTGTGGTGCCCAATACCTATGTGGCCAGCCAGCAGTTCAACGCCAAGGCGGAGGCCGCCAAGGCAAGGGCTGCAACCGGCATCAAGGGCAGGCTGGCGGTGGATGAAAAGACGGTGCGTTACGAAGTTTTCCATCCGGATGCCGGGCCTGTCGACACGGATACGGTGACGGCGCATTTCCGCCGGCCCGTGGGTGAGAGCCAGAATTTCGACATGGAGCTGGCCCCGGTTTCGACAGGTGTCTTCACTGCTGCGCATGACATGCTGTCCGGCCAATGGATCGTCGAAGTGACAGCCGTCAAGGATGGCCGGATCATCGTGCATGAGGGCACGCGGATAGCTGTCATCAGGGGGCGCAAATGAGCTGCTGCGCACCGGGAACGGAAGGGTCGCTGCAACTCGGCGAACCGGTCAATCCGCCATCGTCGGAGGAATTGCTGTTAGCGAGCCGCGATCTGGGGCAGGGGCTTCGCCAGACCGATCTCAGCGTGCCGGATGTTTATTGCGGCGCCTGCATCACCACCATCGAGACTGCGCTTCGCCGTGTGCCGCAAGTGGAGCAGGCGCGGGTGAACCTGTCGTCGAAACGGGTGGCGGTCGTCTGGAAGGAAGAGGTCGATGGCGTCAAGACCGATCCCGCCGATCTTGCCCGCGCGATCCTTTCAACCGGATACAGGACACATCTTTTCGCGAGCGGGCAGGATGCTTCAGACGCGTTGCGCTCGCAGCTTATCAGGGCGGTGGCGCTCTGCGGCTTTGCGTCCGCCAACATCATGCTTCTGTCGGTATCCGTCTGGTCGGGCGCGGATGCGGCGACGCGTGACATGTTCCACTGGATTTCGGCGATGATCGCCGCGCCGGCGCTGATCTACGGCGGGCGTTTCTTCTATCGATCGGCCTGGAATGCGCTGAAACACGGCCGCACCAATATGGATGTGCCGATCGCGCTCGCCATCACGCTTTCCTACGCCGTTTCGCTGTGGGAGACGATCCATCACGGCGAACACGCGTGGTTCGACGCGACGGTATCGCTGCTGTTCTTCCTGCTGATCGGTCGCACGCTTGATCATGTCATGCGCGACAAGGCGCGCTCGGCGATTGCCGGATTGGCCCGCCTTTCGCCGCGCGGCGCTACCGTCATCGACGCGGACGGGGTGCGGGACTACCGGTCGCTTGCGGATATCGAACCCGGAATGTCGATTGCGATTGCGGCGGGTGACCGGGTAGCGGTGGATGCCGTGGTGGTCTCCGGCAGCAGCGATCTCGACATGTCCATCGTCAATGGTGAAAGCGCGCCGCGCCGCGTTGCGGCAGGCGACAGCCTGCAGGCCGGCACGCTCAATCTCACCGGTTCGCTTGTCGCCCGGGTGACTGCGTCTGCAAAGGATTCCTTCCTGTCGGAAGTGATCGGGCTGATGGAGGCAGCGGAAGGCGGGCGGGCGCGTTACCGGCGTATCGCTGACCGTGCCGCAAGCTATTATTCGCCCGTCGTGCATCTTCTGGCGCTGGTGACGTTTCTCGGCTGGGGCATTTTCGGCGGCGACTGGAAACAGGCGATGCTGATCGCCATTGCGGTTCTCATCATCACCTGCCCCTGCGCGCTCGGCCTTGCCGTTCCCGTCGTGCAGGTGGTGGCCGCAGGAAGGCTGTTCCGGCACGGGATCATGGTCAAGGAAGGTTCGGCCATGGAGCGGCTTGCTGAAATTGATACCGTGCTGTTTGACAAGACCGGAACCCTGACTGTTGGCAAGCCGAAACTGGTCGAGACCGGCGATGTAAAGCCGGCCATCATGGCGATTGCCGCCGGCCTTGCCGCCCATTCGCGGCATCCGTTGTCGAAGGCTCTGCATGCTGCCTATAGCGGTGCCTTGCCGGCCTATGAGACGGTGCGGGAAATTCCGGGGTCGGGCGTCGAGGCCGAGACGGAAGGCGGCACTTACCGGCTCGGCAATCGCCGTTTCGCTTGCCCGGATGAGGCGCGGGTCGACAATGGCGATGCGCGGTCGGAAGTGGTGCTTTCTCTCGATGGCCGGCATCTGGCGAGCTTCGGCTTTGAGGACAAGCCACGCGCAGGTGCGGTGGCGGCATTGCGCAGCCTGTCTGGGTGGGGCCTTGCGCGGGAGATCGTCTCGGGTGACCGGGCAGCAGCCGTCAGCGCCATGGCGCAGCGGCTGGGGATCGGCAACTGGCGCGCGGACCTGTCACCGAAGGACAAGGCGGCGCGCTGTGCCGCGCTTGCCGGCGAGGGGCGCAGAGTGCTGATGGTGGGAGACGGTATCAACGACGCTCCGGCGCTTGCCGCTGCGCATGTGTCCATGGCGCCCGCCACCGCCGCCGATATTGGCCGGCAGGCCGCCGATTTCGTGTTCATGCAGGAGAATCTCGATGCCGTGCCTTTCGCAATCGAGACATCGCAGCGGGCAGGAAGGCTGGTCCGGCAAAACTTTGCGCTTGCCATCGGCTATAACGTCGTCGCCGTGCCGATTGCGATTGCCGGTTATGCGACGCCGATGATTGCGGCCATTGCCATGTCGACGTCTTCGTTGGTTGTTGTTGCCAATGCGTTGCGCCTTGCTGGTGCGGCTGAAACTGTCCGTACCCGGAGCGATGTAAAAACAGGATTTGCGGGCGAGGGGGCGCAACTGGCATGAACATGCTGATCTATCTCATTCCCGTCGCGCTGTTCTTAGGGGCACTTGGCCTTTTCGCCTTCCTCTGGTCGGTGCGTTCGGGCCAATATGAGGATATGGACGGGGCCGCCTGGCGGGTAATCGATGATGGTGATGACCGGCCACGGCCCTCTTGACGGAAAAACAAACGGTCAGTTTTGAACTTGTATCGACCTGTCGCAAATATGCAAAGCTGACTTGCGTCATCAAAATTTAATCGTTTCAGTCGCCCCCAGCCTTGCCGTTTTGTTATTACAGTGCCACAACACGACCACCAAAAAGCAAGATGGAGGCACACCCCTTGGAACAGGCAGAAATCGGTTTGATCGGTCTCGGCGTCATGGGCTCGAACCTGGCGTTGAACATCGCGGAAAAGGGCAACAAGATTGCCGTATTCAACCGAACCCCTGAAGCGACGAAAAAATTCTACGCCGAGGCGGGTGAGTTGCAGGGACAGTTGATCCCCTGCGAAACCATCGAGGAATTCGTCGCCGCCATTCGTCCTCCGCGCCCAATCATCATCATGATCAAGGCCGGCGATCCGGTTGACCAGCAGATGGAAATCCTGAAGCCGCATCTCTCGAACGGCGACATCATGATCGACGCCGGCAATGCGAATTTCCGCGATACGATCCGCCGTTTCGACAATCTCAAGGATAGCGGCCTGACCTTTATCGGCATGGGCGTTTCCGGCGGTGAAGAGGGTGCTCGTCACGGACCGTCGATCATGGTTGGCGGCACCGAGGATAGCTGGAAGCGCGTCGAAAAGGTTCTGACCTCCATTTCCGCCAAATATAATGACGATCCGTGCGTGGCATGGCTCGGCAATGACGGTGCCGGTCATTTCGTCAAGACGATCCATAACGGCATCGAATATGCCGACATGCAGATGATTGCTGAAATCTACGGCATCCTGCGTGATGGCCTTGGCATGAGCGCGGTTGAGATCGCCGACGTGTTCGCTGAATGGAACAAGGGGCGCCTGAATTCCTACCTGATCGAGATCACCGAGAAGGTCCTGCGCGCCGCCGATCCGATCACCGGCAAGCCGATGGTCGATCTGATCCTCGACAAGGCCGGCCAGAAGGGCACCGGCAAGTGGTCGGTGATCGAGGCCCAGAACATGGGCGTCGCCGCAACAGCTATCGAGGCGGCTGTGGCTGCCCGTATCCTGTCGTCGCAGAAGGACGAGCGTGAAGCTGCCGAGAAGATCTTCGGCCTGCCGCCGCTTGCAGCTGCACCCGCCGACAAAAAGGCGTTTATCGCCGATCTGGAAAGCGCGCTTCTGGCCGCCAAGGTCGGTGCCTATGCGCAGGGCTTCGCCATCATGTCGGCCGCGTCGAAGGAGTTCAACTGGAACCTGCCGATGCCGACGATTGCCCGCATCTGGCGCGCCGGCTGCATCATCCGCTCGGAATTCCTCGATGAGATCACTTCGGCCTTCACCAAGGATCCGCATGTGGCCAACCTCATCGTGACGCCGGCCTTCTCCGCCATCGTCAAGGATACCGACGCGCCGCTGCGTCGTGTGGTTTCCTATGCCGTGCTCTCCGGCCTGCCTGTTTCGGCGCTGGCTTCGGCACTCGGCTATTTCGATGCCTATCGCCGCGGTCGCGGCAGCGCCAACCTCATCCAGGCGCAGCGCGACTTCTTCGGCGCCCACGGCTTCGAACGCACCGACGGTGTGGACAAACCGCACGGCCCTTGGGGCAGCGGCGCGGATAGCTTCTGATAGGCTGAAACGACAAACGACAAAAGGCCCGCGCGAGCGGGCCTTTTTCATTTCATCTATGCCTCGATTAGCGGGCGGCGGCGAGACCGACGATGAGGCCGCTGACGGCGTTGATGAGCAGGAACTGGTTGTCGACGCGCACCCAGCGCTGGTCGCGGCGCGGTTCGGCAAGGCGATAGCGGCGGTAGTCACGGCGGTCCACCATGTTGCGGCGCTCACGGGCCGAGAGGCGCTGGCCGCGATCCCAGCGGTGCTTCTTGACGATGACTTTCTTGGTGGTGACCTGACGCTCGACGGTAACGCCGCGATGGCGGTCGTCGTGGCGGCTCTGGGCCTGAGCCATCGGGGCTGCAAGAACGGTGGCTGCCAGAAGAATGGTGACGAACTTTTTCATGGACGTTTCCTCTCGTGTTTCGATGAGGAGAACTTACGAATAAACGAATGAACGGAAACTGAATTTAAAATTACATTTATGTAATGGTTATTAACGGTTAGGTGCGGACATTAATTCTTCGGTTGCAGATTGCAATCCGGCTCTTGGAGTGAGGCCGCCCGGTATCCGCCGGACGGCCTTGCTTCATATATCAGGCCCGTTCGGCGGATTTTGCCCAGAGGTTGATATCCGCGTCCTTGGCGTAGCGGTCGATTTCCGCAAGCTCGTCGGCGGAGAAATCGGCGTTGTCGAGCGCCTTCACGCAATCCTCGACCTGTTCGACACGGCTTGCGCCAATCAGCGCAGACGTGATGCGACCACCGCGCAGCACCCAGGCAATTGCCATCTGCGCCAGCGTCTGGCCGCGGCGTTCGGCAATGCTGTTCAGCGCGCGGATGTTTTCGACATTGCGCTCATTGAGGAACGCCGGGTTCAGCGACTTGCTCTGCGATGCACGGCTGCCATCAGGCACGCCGCCGAGATATTTCGTCGTCAACATGCCCTGCGCCAACGGCGAGAAGACGATGGAGCCGATGCCCAGTTCTTCCAACGTGTCGACGAGACCATCTTCTTCGATCCAGCGATTGATCATCGAATAGCTCGGCTGATGGATGATGCAGGGTGTGCCGAGATCCTTCAGGATCGCGGCGGCCTCGCGGGTACGCTTCGAATTGTAGGACGAGATGCCGACATAAAGCGCCTTGCCCGAACGCACGATCTGGTCCAGCGCGCCGCAGGTCTCCTCAAGCGGTGTATTGGGGTCGAAACGGTGGGAATAGAAAATATCGACGTAATCCAGCCCCATGCGCTTCAGGCTCTGGTCGCAGGAGGCGATTACATATTTGCGGCTGCCCCATTCGCCATAGGGACCTGGCCACATGTTGTAACCGGCCTTGGAGGAGATGATCATCTCGTCGCGATAACCTCTGAAATCCGTCTTCAGAATTTCGCCGAAGGCGGTTTCGGCGCTGCCGGGCGGCGGGCCGTAATTGTTGGCGAGATCGAAATGGGTAATGCCGAGATCGAAGGCGCGGCGGCAAATGGCCTGTTTGGTCTGGTGCGGCGTGTCATTACCGAAATTGTGCCAGAGCCCCAGCGAAATCGCCGGCAGTTTCAGGCCGGTCTTGCCACAATGATTGTATTTCATGGATGTGTATCGGTTTTCGGCCGGTTGCCAAACCATGGGTATTCCTCCATTTGCTGATGACTGGTTGCCGCAGAACCCGGCAACCCTTTGAACTGTCGACGACAGGCGCACGTGCACCTGTCATTCCCGAGAGGGATGGTTATGCCTTTCTCCGCATCGTTTCAATGTCGGGATTGGGCGAGGATTGGCAGGTGTGAAGATCGAAGATGCGGAAATGCGGCTGGGGGCCGCCCGCCTTCGGGGTGAAGATGATGCGGCGCGTTTCGCCGGCCGAAAGATCGAACAGATTGTCCGAATATCGACCCGGCTGGTCCGCCTCCAACATGACGAAGAGGGCGAGACCGGCGGCGGTGACATCGATTTCAAACTGGCCGTTTTTCAGCGGGCTGACGGAGAGATCCAACCCGGCGGGCTGAAGATCCAGCGCCTTGTAGCTATCGCGCACATGATGGCCTTCGCCGGTCATGCCGTTGGACGCGATGAAGCTCCACGCAAGGATAGCGCCATCCGGCAGGCTGTCCATGTCGATGTCTGTCAGCGTCGCGGCCTTATCCGTCGCGCATGTGCCGTTGGCGGATTTCAGCGGCACGCGGTTGCCGTCCATGGTCAGCGCAACGATGTTCATGTCAATTTCCACATCCTCCGCCGTGTCGTTGACCATGGAGAATTTCACCCGGCGTCCATCTTCTGAAGGGATGGCCGAGACCGTGACCGGCTGGAAGAAACGGCGGGCGGCATAGTGCAGCGCCTTCCAGCCGCCGCCATAATCGAGGCTCGACCATGAAGCGACCGGCCAGGTGTCGTTGAGCTGCCAATAAAGCGTGCCCATGCAATGGGGCTTGAGCGAGCGCCAGTAATCGACAGCCGTGCGTATGGCCAGCGCCTGCTGCACCTGACTGAGATAAACGAAATTCTTGAAATCCTTGGGGAAGCGGAAGTAGCGGAACATGGTGCCCGCAATCCGCTCATTGCCGCCGACATTCTTCTGGTGCAGTTCGATGACCGGGGAGGCGATGTTCATGTCCTTCTCTTCCGCATAGGTGCGGATGACAGGCATGGACGTATAGGATTGGAAACCGAATTCGGAGCAGAAGCGCGGCTTGACCGAGCGGTAATTGTCGAACGACTTGTTCTCGTGCCAGACGGACCAATAATGCATGTCGCCGGAGCCATCCGCGTGCCAGGCATCGCCATAATCGAGATAACCGGAGGCGGGGCTTGACGGCCACCAAAGCGCTTCGGGAGCGGCTTTTTTCAGGGCTTTTTCGATAGTGCGGTTCAGGCGGTCGTAAGCCACGAGATAACGGTCGCGATTGTTGCGGGATTCATTGAACCAGGTCAGCGCGCCCACCAGTTCGTTATCACCGCACCAGAGTGCGATGGACGGATGCGAGAAGAGGCGTTTGACCTGATAATCGACCTCGTGTTCGACATTGTCGAGGAAGTCATCGGTGCAGGGATAGAGATTGCAAGCGAACATGAAGTCCTGCCAGACCAGAAGGCCGAGGCGGTCGCAGAGATCATAGAACCAGTCTTCCTCATAAAAGCCGCCGCCCCAGACACGTATCATGTTCATATTGGCCTCGACCGCGGAGCAGAGGAGATCTTCGGTCTTTTCCGGGCTGGTCAGCGAATAAAGCGCATCGGCGGGAATCCAGTTGGCGCCGCGGCAGAAGATTTCCCGTCCGTTGATGCGGAAAGCGAAGCGGCTGCCGGCCTCATCCTTGTCGGTCAGAAGCTCGATGGTTCGAAACCCGATCTGGCGGGTGACGGTTTCGTCAGGCAGTTCGACCGTGAGTTTGTAGAGCGTCTGCTCGCCACTGCCGGCCGGCCACCAGAGGTCTGGATTTTCCACGAAGAAGACGTGGCGCACCACCGTTTCGCCAGCGCCGACGCCGCAATCCAGCCGCAGCCTTTCATGCCCCAGCGACAGATAGACCGGCAGGCTTGCCGGTCCTTCGGCAAAGAGCGTGATGGCCACATGCAGCTCGACGCCGCCTTCGACATGATGCTGCGAGGTGAGGACATGTTCGATACGGGCTGTATCGAGCCGCTTCAGCAGGATTTTGCCGTAGAGGCCAAGCGGGGCGATGGCGATGTTCCAGTCCCAGCCGAAATGGCATTGCGGCTTGCGCAGCATGTTGCCATTGGCAATGGGTGAATTGCCGGGGTGATAGGGAATATAAAAAGGCTGCCGCGCCTGCCGGTCCGCACCGGCAGCGATATTGGAATGGAAATGAATCCGGATGGTGTTTTCACCCGGCCGCACAGCCCGCGAAACATCCGGGCGGTAACGGCGAAAACAATTGTCGGCGCTCAGGACCGGGACGTCGTTGACGAAGACGATGGCGACCGTGTCGAGGTAATCGATATCGAGATACCAGCTGGCGTCCGCCTCATCGAGAATGAAAGTGCGCTCAAGGATCCAGTCTCGCTGCGCGACCCATTGCACGGCCTTCTCGTTGGCGCCGTGATAGGGGTCTGGAATGATGGCGGCATTTTTGAGCGCGGAGTGAATATCGCCCGGAATGGAAATCTCGATGGCATAGTCTCCTTCCACTGAGGCCAAGTGCCAAAGCCCGGACAGATCGATGACGGTTTCGGGCGTGGAGGAAGAAATCATGATCGGACCCTGCATAATATGAATTCAACGAAGACGGCCGGCATTATGATGCAGGCTTGTGTCAGAATATGGGGAGAATGGATCGACGCAAAGCGGCCGTGATACGTTTATGCGGCCTTGCGATTTCCTCCCTCCGGCAACGTTATCGTA
Organism: Agrobacterium sp. ST15.16.055; assembly: GCF_027956555.1. Lineage (NCBI taxonomy): Bacteria > Pseudomonadati > Pseudomonadota > Alphaproteobacteria > Hyphomicrobiales > Rhizobiaceae > Agrobacterium > Agrobacterium sp. ST15.16.055. The sequence goes on along the minus strand of NZ_JAQKGN010000005.1, from coordinate 261,582 downwards.
AAACAATCCTCCCGTCATTCCTTTGAATGTCCTGTGGATGCCAGATAAATACCGGGCGTTTATTGAGTGGGATGCAGAAGTTCTGGTGAGTGATGATTTTGTTGTTTTATCAATTTATATCAGTAATTTATTCTATTTATTTAATTTAAATAATTAGGATGTTTTTCCGTCAATATCCACAATTTTCAGACCTTGAGGAGTGGCTGACGGCAGGGAGATATTTTCTCGATCTATATCGTTATAGCCGGATCGGCGGATATGCAGAAAAGGCCCGCTCTGTGGCCGAGACCTTTGCCTTTGCAACGGCGCAAAAGCTATCTATGATTATCGTTCGGTAAAGTGTGGCGAAATGACATGAACGATACTGGTAAATCCGGCGGAGGCGAAGCACCCGCGACGACGGGCGAGCGTCCGACCCTGAAGACCATCGCCTATATGACGGGTCTTGGCATCACCACAGTCTCGCGCGCGCTGAAGGATGCGCCCGATATCGGCGCCGAGACCAAGGAGCGCGTGCGGCTGATCGCCCGGCAGATCGGTTACCAGCCAAACCGCGCCGGGGTGCGCCTTCGCACCGGCAAGACCAATGTGATTGCCCTTGTGCTGAGCGTCGATGAAGAACTGATGGGTTTTACCAGCCAGATGGTATTCGGCATCACCGAGGTTCTTTCCACGACACAATATCATCTGGTTGTGACGCCCCACATCCATGCCAAGGATTCGATGGTGCCGATCCGCTATATTCTCGATACCGGTTCGGCGGATGGGGTCATTATTTCGAAAATCGAGCCCAACGATCCGCGCGTTCGTTTCATGACCGAGCGCAACATGCCCTTCGTCACCCATGGGCGGTCCGATATGGGGATCGACCATGCTTTTCACGATTTCGATAATGAGGCCTATGCCTATGAAGCCGTCGAGCGGCTGGCGCAATGCGGACGCAAAAGGATCGCCGTCATCGTGCCGCCATCGCGGTTTTCGTTCCACGATCACGCCCGCAAGGGGTTCAACCGGGCGATCAGGGATTTCGGCCTTAGCGAATTTCCGCTGGACGCCATCACCATCGAAACACCGCTTGAAAAAATCCGCGATTTCGGCCAGCGGTTAATGCAATCCGATGACCGTCCCGACGGCATCGTTTCGATCAGCGGCAGCAGCACCATCGCGCTGGTGGCGGGTTTCGAAGCAGCGGGTGTTAGGATCGGCGAAGATATCGATATCGTCTCGAAACAGTCCGCCGAGTTCCTGAACTGGATCAAACCGCAGATCCACACCGTCAATGAAGATATCAAGCTGGCAGGCAGGGAGCTTGCAAAGGCCCTTCTGGCGCGCATCAACGGCGCGCCGCCGGAAACCCTGCAGGGCATCAGCAGTCCTGTCTGGTCTTCGATGGCGCCGAAGCCGTAACGAGCTGCTTTGCGATTGATGGCGCGACGTGCCTACCCAGCGATTGTCGCGCCTCGTTTCCTTATGCGGTACTTTATATTTCAATCGCAAGTAACTGTTTTGAAATATGCGTTCTTCCGGTAATTTACGCTTCGGCCGTTTCCGGTTCAAAGCTGGAATGACGGCGCCGAACCGTTTGGGGCAGCAAATGCGCTTCAGGACAGGCAGTCCTTCAGCGAGCCGGCAATGCCGCGCATCAGCTTGAAATAGAGGTCCGGGCCGGGTTCCAGTGTTGCAGCCTCCGGATCGAGCGTCGCCGATTTCGCGGCGGTGCCTTCGGTGATGACCGAAATCAGCTTCGGCTCGAATTGCGGTTCAGCGAAGACGCAGGTTGCGCCGAGTTGGCGAACCTTTTCCTGCATCTGTTTGACGCGGTCCGCCCCCGGCAGGGTTTCGGGGCTTACGGTGATCGATCCCGCCGTCTTCACGCCGTAACGATGCTCGAAATATTGATAGGCATCGTGGAAGACGATGAAGGGCTTGTCCTTCACCGGCTTGACCGTTTCCCTGAGTTCGGCATCGAGCGCATCTAGGTCGTCTATCAGTTTTTTGGTATTGGCCTGATAGGTCGCGGCATTGCCGGCATCGGCGGCGATCAGAGCGGTTTCTATCGTCTGCGCCATGGCCTTGGCATTGGCGGGGTCGAGCCAGAGATGGGTGTCATAAGCGCCGTGGTCATGGTCCCCGTGGCCCTCCGCATGGTCGTGTCCATGATCGTGTGCGCCTTCCTCTTCGGCGTGGCCGTTATGTGCATGATGGCCTTCGTCGCCATGGTCGTGTGCTTCAAAGGGGCCGCCTTCACGGAAGGGCAGCTTCTCGAGCCCCTTGGCGTCTTCCAGTTCAACCACGGTCGCCTTGCTGGCAAGCGCCTCCAGCGGCTTTTCCAGGAATGCTTCCAGTCCCGGCCCGACCCAGAAGACCACATCCGCCTTTTCCAGCTTGCGCGCGTTGGAAGGTCTGAGATTATAGGTATGCGGTGAGGCCGCGCCGTCGACGATGAGCTGCGGTTCGCCGACGCCCTGCATGATGGCGGCGACGAGAGAATGGACGGGCTTGATCGAGACCACGACATCGGGCGCGGCGGTGGCGCCTGAAGCGGCCGCCGCTATTGCCACGGATGCCATGAGCGGGACCAGGAACGATTTCATGAAATGCACTCCACTTGAACAAGTATAGTTATGTTATTACATTTATTGCGTAACTCTATAACGTATGCAATAGCGGTAGGCAACATCGCCGAACGGACAATGCCATGCTTCATTCCGCCCGTAAGGGTAACGATACACTGGTTTCCCTTGCCAATGCCGGCGTGCAGCGCAACGGCCGATGGCTGGTGCGCGGCGTGGAGTTTTCCGTCAGCAAAGGCGAGATCGTCACGCTGATCGGCCCGAACGGTTCCGGCAAGTCAACGAGCGCGAAAATGGCAATCGGTGTGGTGAAGCCGACTGAGGGCGAGGTCTCGCGCATTGCCGGTCTGAGGGTCGGTTATGTGCCGCAGAAGCTTTCGGTTGATTGGACCATGCCGCTTTCGGTGCGCCGGCTGATGACGTTGACCGGGCCGCTGCCAGCCCGTGAAATCGACGCGGCGCTGAATGCGACTGGCATTGCGCATCTTGCCAATGCCGAGGTCCAGCACCTTTCCGGCGGCGAGTTCCAGCGCGCGCTTCTGGCTCGCGCCATCGCCCGCAAGCCCGATCTGCTGGTTCTTGACGAGCCCGTGCAGGGTGTTGATTTCTCCGGCGAGATAGCTCTCTATGATCTGATAAAAAATATCAGAAATTCAAATAATTGCGGAATTCTGTTAATCTCGCATGATCTGCATGTGGTGATGGCGGAGACCGATACCGTGATATGCCTGAACGGCCATGTCTGCTGCCGGGGCACGCCGCAGGCTGTGAGCCAGAGCCCGGAATATATGCGACTGTTCGGTGGCGCCGCGGCCAAGGCGCTTGCCGTCTACAGCCACCATCACGATCATACCCATTTGCCCGATGGCCGAGTGCAGCATGCGGATGGTTCGGTGACGGATCATTGCCACCCGGAGGATGGGCACCACCATATGCATGACCATGGCCACCATCACGACAACCATGACGAATGCGGCTGCGGCCATGAGCATGAACATGGGGGCCATACGCCTTCCAATGAGCGGCAGGGAGACCGCCATGTTTGACGATTTCTTCGTTCGCGCCATGGTCGCCGGTATCGGTGTTGCGCTGACTGCCGGTCCTCTCGGCTGTTTCGTCGTCTGGCGTCGCATGGCCTATTTCGGCGATACGATGGCCCATTCGGCGCTGCTCGGCGTCGCGCTGTCGCTGCTGTTGCAACTCAACCTCATCGTCAGCGTCTTTATGGTGGCGTCGGCCGTGTCGATCCTGCTTCTCTTCTTGCAACGGCGGCAGGCGCTTTCTTCCGACGCGCTGCTTGGCATCCTGTCCCATTCCGCGCTGGCGATCGGTCTCGTCATCGTCGCCTTCATGAGCTGGGTGCGCATCGATCTCGTCTCGTTCCTGTTCGGCGATATTCTCGCCGTCACCCGCAGCGATATCGCCCTGATATGGGGCGGCGGGCTGGTGGTCGTCATCTCCATGGTGTTCCTGTGGCGGTCGCTGCTTGCCTCCACCGTCAATACCGAACTGGCGGAAGCCGAGGGGCTGAACCCGGAGCGGGCGAAGCTGATCTTTACGCTCCTGATGGCGCTGGTGATCGCCATTGCCATGAAGGTGGTCGGCATCATGCTCATCACATCGCTGCTCATCATACCGGCGGCGACCGCCAGACGCTTTTCCGGCACACCGGAGGTGATGGCGGTTGTGGCTTCGCTGATCGGTGCGGTCGCCGTTGTCGGCGGCCTGTTCGGCTCGCTGACCTATGATACGCCGTCCGGCCCATCCATCGTGGTTGCCGCGGTGATCCTCTTCGTTATAAGCCTGTTGCCGGCGCCGGGTTTTTCCCGCGACGCGGATGAAGGAGGCAGATCATGAATGCTCAGACCCAGCAGAACCTCACCAAGAACCAGTCGCTGGTCATGAATGCCCTCTCAAACGCGCATCAGCCGCTGAGCGCCTATATGATCCTCGACAAGCTGCGCGACGAGGGGTTTCGTGCGCCGCTGCAGGTTTACCGGGCGCTGGAAAAGCTGGTGGAATTTGGTCTCGTGCACCGGCTCGAGAGCCTCAACGCCTTTGTCGCCTGCACCCATACGCAGGCGGAGTGCTGCTCGCAGCACCATGGCACGGTGGCTTTCGCCATCTGCGAGTCCTGCGGACAGGTGACGGAATTCCACGATCACGAAATCGACCACCGTCTCGAGCGCTGGGTGAAGGACAGCAAGTTCAAGGCGGAAAAGACCACCATTGAAATTCGGGGCCTCTGCGCCGCCTGCTCGGCTTAATCTCACGACGGGGCGGGCGTAGGCGCCCGCCGTTTCCTATCCCTCGATGATCGCCAGATCCTTCGAAAAACGTTTCCAGTTTTCGATGTATTTCTCCGCCGAGCGGCGAAGCCCCGCGACGGTGTCATCATCCAGCGTCCGGATGGCGCGCGCCGGCGAGCCCACAATCAGGGAATTGTCCGGAAATTCCTTGCCCTCCGTCACCAGCGCATTGGCGCCGACGAGGCAGTTGCGGCCGATCTTCGCGCCATTCAGGATCGTCGCGCCCATGCCGATGAGCGAATTGTCGCCAATGGTGCAGCCATGAACGATGGCATGGTGGCCGATGGTGCACATTTCGCCGATGACGGCGGGAAAACCGGGATCGCTATGCACCATCACGCCTTCCTGAATATTGGTGCCGCGCCCGATGCTGATCGGCTCGTTATCGCCGCGCAGCGTCGCGCCGAACCAGATGCCGACATCCTCGCCGAGCGTCACCGAACCGATGACATTGGCGTCGGGCGCTACCCAGTAGCGATCAGCCGCAGGGGTTTGCGGCATCCGGTCGGCGAGGCGGTAAAGTGGCATGGCGGTATCCTCCCTTTTGTTTTTTTGATGGCCTCAGGCAACCGTCACGGCAAGCGTGCCGACACCCTCGACGCCGCATTCGATGCGGTCGCCGCGCACGATCGGGCCGACGCCGGCCGGCGTGCCGGTCATGATGACGTCACCGGCGGCAAGCGTGAACAGCTTGGAGAGCTCGGCAATCACTTCCGGCACCTTCCAGATCATCTGGGCAAGGTCGCCCGTCTGCTTGCGTTCGCCATTGACGTCGAGCCAGATCGCGCCGGTGGCGGGATGGCCGATCCTGTCTGCGGGAACGATGGGGGAGACCGGTGCGGAATATTCGAAGGCCTTCGCGCCTTCCCAGGAGCGGCCCATCTTCTTCAGGCCGTCCTGCAGGTCGCGGCGGGTCATGTCGATACCGACGGCGTAACCCCAGACATGGTCCAGTGCCTCGGACGCCGGGATATCGGCGCCGCCGCTTTTCAGAACCACGACACATTCGACTTCGTAATGTACGTTCGATGACAGCGGCGGGTAGGGGAAGTCCTCACCGGCTGGCAGCAGATTGTCCGGGTTCTTCTGGAAATAAAAGGGCGGCTCGCGCGAGGGATCGTGGCCCATCTCAATGGCGTGATCGGCATAATTGCGGCCGACGCAATAGATCCGCCGTACGGGAAACAGGTCGCCCGTGCCTTCAACGGGCAGGAGAACGGGTTTGGGAGCGGGGATGACGGTGGCGGCCATGTGGATTTCCTGTCGTCTTTTTTGAGTGCAATTCTTGTCCCGCGATTCCGGGGCGATTTCCAGTTCAAAATGACCCTGCCTGCAAAACTGGCTTTTTACGGTCCTTTGTTGTAGAAGCCGGCGCAAAGAGGTTAATCCATGTACAGACAAGCGCTTGCAAGCGGCGAAAAAATCTTCGCCGTGGCCCCCATGATCGACTGGACCGATACGAGGTGCAGATTTCTGCACCGGCAATTGTCGAAGCGCGCTTTGCTGTTTACCGAAATGATCGTTGCCGACGCCATCATCCATGGCCAGCGTGAGAGGTTGCTCGGTTACCACCAGCAGGAACATCCCGTGGCCTTGCAGCTCGGCGGTTCTGATCCCGCCAAGCTTGCCGAGGCGGTGCGGATCGCCGGCGATTACGGTTATGACGAGATCAATCTCAATGTCGGCTGTCCTTCGGACCGCGTGCAATCCGGCACCTTCGGCGCCTGCCTGATGCGTGAGCCTGACGTCGTTGCGCAATGTATTTCCGCGATGAAGGCGGTTGCTGCTGTGCCCGTCACGGTCAAATGCCGGATCGGCGTTGATGACCAGGAGCCCGAAACCGTCTTGCCGGATTTTCTGGCGCGGGTGGTTGCTGCCGGTGCGGATGCGGTGTGGGTTCATGCGCGCAAAGCCTGGCTTCAGGGGCTTTCGCCGAAGGAAAACCGCGAGGTGCCGCCGCTTGATTATGATCTCGTCTATCGGATGAAGCGGGAAAATCCTGACGTCTTCATCGGCATCAATGGTGGTATTTCCGATCTCGATCAGGCGAGCGAGCACCTGAAACATATGGACGGCGTGATGCTCGGCCGCGCCGCCTATCACAACACCTCAATCCTTGCCGATGTCGATCATCGCATTCATGGCGGGGAAGCCCTCCAATATGACTGGATGGCTTTGCGGGACACGATGATGGACTACGCTGCCGATTATATTGCCACAGGTGGACGTCTCAATCACGTTACCCGACACATGGTCGGCCTGTTTCAGGGCATGCCGGGCGCGCGCCGTTTCCGGCAAATCCTCTCCAGCGATGCCACCCGGCCGGGCGCTGGGCCAGAGGTGATCGAGGCCGCTTTTGCCGCCATCGATTTCAACCCCACAAAAGAACTGGCGGGCTGAGGGGGCTCAGACCGCTTTTTGCAACTCCTGCGCACCCACGGGTGCATTGACCTTGCCGCCGGTGATGAAGAAGGCGAAGACGTCACGCGGGGTCTTTTCGACCGACCGCTCAGGCGCAATCAGCGGCAGATCGTCAGGCACGCCGCCCGCCGCATAGGTCTTGACCCGTTTGGCCCAGTCGCTGATCCCGGTCTGCGGATAACAGGTCTTGATATCGTCCTCGCCCTTCTGCAGGCGGCAATAGACGAAATCGGCGGTCACGTCCGGCAGCATCGGATAATCATGATGATCGGCGCAGACGACCGCGACCTTGTGTTTGGCGATGAGATCGATGAATTCCGGGACCTGGAATGTTTCGTTGCGGACCTCCACCACATGCCGCAGGGAGATACCGTCCTGTTTTTCCGGCAACAGCGCCAGAAACGCACCGAAATCATCCGCATCGAATTTCTTCGTGGGCGCAAACTGCCAGAGGATCGGGCCGAGATGGGCGCCGAGTTCCGTCAACCCTTGAGTCAAAAACTTCGTCATGGATTCACCGGCCTCGGCCAGAACCCTGCGATTGGTGACGAAGCGGCTTGCCTTCAGCGAGAAGACGAAATCCTCCGGCACTTCGGAAGCCCATTTGGCGAAGGTCTCCGGCTTCTGGCTGCTGTAATAGGTGCCGTTCACCTCAATGGCCGTAAGCTGCCGGCTGGCGTGCTCCAGCTGGCGCTTCTTCGGCAATTTTTCGGGATAAAACGTGCCTTCCCAGGGCTCGAAGGTCCAGCCGCCGATACCGGTGCGAATCGTGCCTGATGTCGACATGTGTTATTCCTCCTCCGGCCTTCGGCCTTTCGTACCCTTGCGACGAAAGCTGCGGATTACTCCGCAGCCTCCCGTTTTCCGGCTGGCCGGCGCTCCAGAAGCTCCTTCAGGAAATGACCGGTATAGGAACGCTCGACCTTCACAATGTCCTCCGGCGTGCCGGTCGCCACCACTTCGCCGCCGCCCGTGCCGCCTTCAGGCCCGATATCGATGATCCAGTCCGCCGTCTTGATGACTTCGAGATTGTGCTCGATCACCACGACGGAATTGCCCTGTTCGACCAACGCATGCAGCATTTCCAGCAGCTTGTTGACATCGTGGAAATGCAGGCCGGTCGTCGGCTCGTCGAGAATATAGAGCGTACGGCCCGTCGAGCGTTTCGACAGTTCCTTGGCGAGCTTCACGCGCTGCGCCTCGCCGCCGGAGAGCGTATTGGCCTGCTGGCCGACCTTGATGTAACCGAGGCCGACATCAAACAGCGATTGCAGCTTGTCGCGCACCGCCGGAACCGCCGCGAAGAACTCCACACCTTCCTCGACCGTCATATCCAGGACATCGGCGATGGACTTGCCCTTGAAGGTGACATCCAGCGTCTCGCGATTGTAGCGCTTGCCGTGGCAGACGTCGCAGGTGACGTAGACGTCGGGCAGGAAGTGCATCTCGATCTTGATGACGCCATCGCCCTGGCAGGCCTCGCATCGTCCGCCCTTGACGTTGAAGGAGAAGCGGCCGGGCGCATAACCGCGCGCTTTTGCTTCCGGCAGGCCGGCGAACCAGTCGCGGATCGGCGTGAAGGCGCCGGTATAGGTGGCCGGGTTGGAACGCGGTGTGCGGCCAATGGGCGACTGGTCGATATCGATCACCTTGTCGATGAATTCGAAACCGTCGATGCGGTCGTGCTCGGCCGGGATTTCGCGCGCGCCCATCACCCGGCGCGCCGCGGATTTGTAAAGCGTCTCGATCAGGAAGGTGGACTTGCCGCCGCCGGATACGCCTGTCACCGCGGTGAAGACGCCGAGCGGAACGGCCGCCGTGACATTCTGGAGATTGTTCCCGCGGGCGCCAAAAACCTTGATCTCGCGACCCTTTTTCGGCTTGCGGCGTTCGGCCGGCACGGCAACGCCGAGTTCGCCGGAGAGGTATTTGCCGGTCAGCGATTTCGGATTGGCCATCACGTCCTGCGGCGTGCCTTCCGCTATCACCTGACCACCGTGAATGCCGGCGGCCGGGCCGATATCGACCACATAATCCGCCGTCAGAATGGCGTCTTCGTCATGTTCGACAACGATGACAGTATTGCCGATATCGCGCAGGTGCTTGAGCGTCTCGAGCAGGCGGGCATTGTCACGCTGGTGCAAGCCTATCGAAGGCTCGTCGAGAACATAGAGAACGCCTGTCAGCCCCGAGCCGATCTGTGAGGCGAGACGGATACGCTGGCTTTCACCGCCGGAAAGCGTGCCTGAATTGCGCGACAGGCTGAGATAATCCAGCCCGACATCGTTGAGGAACCGCAGGCGTTCGCGGATTTCCTTGAGAATACGGACTGCGATTTCATTTTGCTTGGCGTTGAGACTTTCCGGCAGCACCTCGAACCAGTCGCGTGCCTTGCGGATCGACATTTCGGTAACTTCACCGATGTGCAGCTTGTTGATCTTGACGGCGAGCGCTTCCGGCTTCAGGCGATAACCGGCGCAGGCCGGGCAGGGGGCCGCCGACATGTAACGTTCGATTTCCTCGCGCGCCCAGGCGCTGTCCGTCTCTTTCCAGCGACGTTCCAGATTGGGCACGATGCCTTCGAAATTCTTCACCGTCTTGTAGGAGCGGGCGCCGTCCTGATAGTTGAATTCGATCTTGTCATCGGTGCCCTGCAGGATGGCGTGCTGCGCTTCTTTCGACAGGTCCGACCATTTGCTCGACAGCTTGAAGCCGAAAGTCTTGCCGAGCGCTTCCAGTGTCTGGTTGTAATAGGGTGAGGAGGATTTGGCCCAGGGCGCTATCGCGCCGTCGCGCAGCGTACGGGCCGGCTCCGGTACGATGAGGTTTTCATCGACCTTCTGCTGCGAGCCGAGACCGTCGCAGCTGGGACAAGCGCCGAAGGGATTGTTGAAGGAGAACAGCCGCGGCTCGATTTCCGGAATGGTGAAACCGGAAACAGGGCAGGCGAATTTTTCCGAAAACAGCACCCGTTCATGGGTCTCGTTGAGCGACTTGTTGGCGGAGCCACCAGCGGCGGTTTCTTCCGGCGGCAGAGGTTTGTCGGCGAATTCGGCGATTGCCAGCCCGTCGGCGAGCTTGAGGCAGGTCTCGAGACTGTCGGCAAGGCGTGCGGCCATATCCGGGCGAACGACGGCGCGGTCGACCACCACGTCGATATCGTGCTTGTATTTCTTGTCGAGGGCAGGAACGTCTGCGATCTCGTAGAACTGGCCATCCACCTTGACGCGCTGGAAGCCCTTTTTCATCAGCTCGGCGAGTTCTTTCTTGTACTCGCCTTTGCGGCCGCGCACGATCGGCGCAAGAATATAAAGACGCGTGCCTTCCTCGAAAGCGAGGATGCGGTCGACCATCTGGCTGACCGTCTGGCTCTCGATCGGCAGGCCGGTCGCCGGCGAATAGGGCACACCGACGCGGGCGAACAGCAGGCGCATATAGTCATAGATTTCGGTGACCGTGCCGACCGTGGAACGCGGATTGCGCGACGTTGTCTTTTGCTCGATGGAGATTGCCGGCGACAGGCCGTCGATCTGGTCGACATCCGGCTTCTGCATCATTTCCAGGAACTGGCGCGCATAGGCCGAAAGGCTTTCGACATAACGGCGCTGACCCTCGGCATAGATCGTATCGAAGGCAAGCGACGACTTGCCCGAACCGGAAAGGCCGGTCATGACGATCAGCTTGTTGCGCGGCAGATCCAGATCGATGCCCTTGAGGTTGTGCTCGCGGGCGCCACGGATGGAAATCGTCTTCAGTTCACTCATGACAAGGCTCGGACAAAAATAACAGGCTTGATGGCAACGCGTCCTTATGTAGTGACGCAGCCGGATGTGTCGAGGTCTATTCCCAATCGGTCGCAGCTTTTCGGAATGCTTGACTCGAAATCTGCGATTTAATAGAACAAAAAAGGAACGAATTGCAAGCGCGAATGTCTGCTCCCGCAGCTTAAGATTATTCTTTGTGGATAGTTCCCCGGCTGCGGTGCCCTTTGCGGGCGGCGGCAGCTATTGTGTGGCGAATTTTTTGAAATGCAATTGCCGGTCATGATGGCCGGCGGACAGGATGACGAGATGGCTGGTAGCGTAAACAAGGTAATTCTGATCGGAAACGTGGGCGCCGATCCCGAAATCCGCCGGACGCAGGATGGCCGCCCCATCGCCAATCTGCGCATTGCCACTTCGGAGACCTGGCGGGACCGTAACAGCGGCGAGCGCCGCGAGAAGACCGAATGGCACACCGTCGTCGTCTTCAACGAAGGCCTTTGCAAGGTGGTCGAGCAATATGTCAAGAAGGGCGCCAAGCTCTATATTGAAGGCCAGTTGCAGACGCGCAAATGGCAGGACCAGACCGGTAACGACCGTTACTCCACCGAAATCGTGCTTCAGGGCTTCAATTCCACGCTGACGATGCTTGATGGTCGCGGCGAGGGCGGTGGCCGCAGCGGCGGCGGCGATTTCGGCGGCGGCAATGATTATGGCAGCGGCGGTGGTTCCGGTTACAGCGGCAGCGGCGGCTACGACCAGCAGTCGTCACCCCGCGGCGGCTCTTCCCGTGGCGGCGGCCAGCCTTCCGGTGGATTCTCCAACGATATGGATGACGATATCCCGTTCTGAGCGGAAGCTCGCAGATTGTGGAAGGCGGGCGTAGCAAGGCTGCGGCCCGCCTTTAATTTTAGATCGGCTCAGGCCGCCACCTTGTCCGCCAGCATCGCAACCATGACATCCGATTGCGACACGATGCCCACCATCTTTCCCTTGGCGTCGATAACCGGCAGGTAATGTAGACCTTCCTCCGCAAAACGGATGATGGCCTCCTCGATCGAGGTTTCAGGCTGCACGGTTTTTACCGGGGAGGTCATGATGTCCTTGACGGTATCGTTGGGGGCGCTTGCGCCTGATAGAATCCGGCGCAGCCGCTGCAGGAAGCCGATGGAGGGGCGACCGTTTCTCCAGCTTGCCTTCTCCAGGAAATCGGTCTGGGTAACGATGCCGAGGATTTCGGCCTTATCATTGGTGACGGGCAGTGCCTTGAAATGGTGGCTGCGCATCAACGCATGGGCGTGGCGCAGGCTGTCATCGGGGGCGACACCGATCACATCCCGCGACATGACACTGGCGCAATCGAGATGCAGCGCGCGGCGGCGGTAAGAGCGCAGTTCGGTCTTGCGCAGGATGGCTTCGAGCTCGTCCCGGTCAATATCGAGAAACTCGTCATATTCCTTCAGCACCTCATCGAGATCGCTGGAGGAAAAGCCGATTTTCTGGATAGGGGTGGGATCGGTGGTGCCATGGGCGGCCTTTCCAGACTTCAGGCCGTGGGGATAAGTGCGGCCGGTGGCATTGTTATAGACGAGCGCGAGTGCCAGAAGGATCAGTGAGTTTCCGGCGACCGGCCAGAGCAGGAAGTCATAACCGAGGCTGTGTACGGCGGGGCCGCCGAGAACGGCCGTCAACGCGACGGCACCGCTTGGCGGATGCAGGCAGCGCAGCGCCATCATGGCGGCAATGGCAAGGCTGACGGCGAGCGCGCTGGCGAGGAATGGATCCGGCACCAGTAGCGCTGCGGTTACACCCACGAAAGCCGATACGAGATTGCCGCACAGGATCGACCAGGGTTGCGCCAGCGGGCTGGAGGGCACGGCGAATAAAAGCACGGCCGAGGCGCCCATCGGTGCGATCATGGCGGGCAGGGTGGGATCGAAATGCAGAGCCAAACTGCCGAGAAGCCCAGTCAGCAGAATGCCTAAAAAGGCGCCGCTTGCGGAGCGCAGCCTTTCCCTGTTGCTGACGGGGGCGGCATCCGGGATGAGGCGGCGCAGCGTGGAGCGCATGAGAACAACTTTCGAGACCGGAAAAGATGCGCGTCTTTTAGCCGAAATGCCGGCCGGATTTAAAGCGCGGATTTTCCGGAGTTATAACCGCATACGGGATTTTGTTGCGCGGACATGGGATCGCACCGAAGATCAGAAATCGAAGGCTGATTTTATGCCGTCGACCACGAATTGCACCGATAGTGCCGCCAGCAGCACGCCGAGCAGCCGGGTGAGGATCGCACGGCCGGTATTGCCGAGAAAGCGGTCCATGCGTTCCGAGACGATCAGGGCTGCATAAACGAGGGCCATGGCGAAAGCGAGGATCAGGATGAGCACCACCATCTCGACCGTGGTCTTCATCGATCCGGCTAGCAGCACGGTGGCTGAAATCGCGCCCGGCCCGGCGATCAGGGGCAGCGCCAGCGGAAAGACCGCCAGATTGTGAAGCTGGTCCCTGGTGATGGCGATTTCGGAAGTCTTTTCCTTGCGCTCCTGGCGTTTTTCGAAAATCATCTCGAAGGAAATCCAGAACAGCAGAAGGCCACCGGCGATGCGGAAGGCGCCGAGCGAGATGCCGAGAAGATTGAGGATCGCGAGGCCGAAAAGCGCGAAGACGGCGAGAATGCCGAAGGCGATGATGGAGCCGCGCAGCGCCACCTGGCTGCGCTGGTCGCGCGTCATGCCGACGGTGAGCGCCAGGAAAACGGGTGCGAGACCCGGTGGATCGAGTGTGACCAGAAGTGTGGTGAGCGCATTGATGAGCGTTTCGCTGCTGGCCATTCTTTCCCCGCTTATTGCCTTTTTGCATATGACCCTACGCAAGTCGTGGCTGCTTTGAAAGGGAACGGACCCACTTTTGCCGGGCTAAATCGTGAAAAGCGGCGTTCGTCTTGCAAATGACGCAAAAGCCTGTTCAAAACTCGCCGGGAAATTGGCTTAACGTTGCTGTTTCCGCTATAAAAATCCATCCGATTCTTAACAGAGAATGTGATCCGTTTTGACTGACCAGAGCCCCCCCGGCGGCGGAAAACTTCCGCCAGGCATTGAACCGATTTCCATCATGGAGGAAATGCAGCGGTCGTATCTCGATTACGCCATGAGCGTTATCGTGTCCCGCGCGCTTCCCGATGTGCGAGACGGCCTGAAGCCGGTCCATCGTCGTATCCTCTACGGCATGTCCGAACTCGGCATCGACTGGAACAAAAAATACGTCAAATGCGCCCGCGTTACCGGGGACGTGATGGGTAAATTCCATCCGCACGGCAATTCGGCGATCTACGACGCTTTGGCGCGCATGGCGCAAGACTGGTCGCTCCGCCTGCCGTTGATCGACGGGCAGGGCAATTTCGGCTCCATCGACGGCGATCCGCCGGCGGCAGAACGTTATACCGAATGCCGTCTGGACAAGGCCGCGCATTCGCTGCTCGACGATCTCGACAAGGAAACGGTCGATTTCCGCGATAACTATGACGGCACGCTGCAGGAGCCGGTGGTCATTCCGGCCAAGTTCCCGAATCTGCTGGTCAACGGTGCAGGCGGCATCGCCGTCGGCATGGCCACCAATATTCCGCCGCACAATCTTTCTGAGGTTATCGACGGCTGTATCGCTCTCATCGAAAATCCGGCGATTGAGCTGCCGGAACTGATGCAGATCATTCCCGGCCCGGATTTCCCGACCGGCGCGCTGATCATGGGCAGGTCCGGCATCCGCTCGGCTTACGAGACGGGTCGCGGATCGGTCATCATGCGCGGCCGCGCCACCATCGAACCGATGCGCGGCGACCGCGAGCAGATCATCATCACCGAGGTTCCCTATCAGGTGAACAAGGCGTCGATGATCGAAAAGATGGCCGAACTGGTCAAGGAAAAGCGCATCGAGGGCATTTCCGACCTGCGCGACGAGTCCGACCGCCAGGGCTACCGCGTGGTCGTCGAGCTGAAGCGCGATGCCAATGCCGATGTCATCCTGAACCAGCTTTACCGTTACACGCCGCTGCAGACCTCCTTCGGCTGCAACATGGTGGCGCTGAACGGCGGCAAGCCGGAGCAGATGACACTGCTCGACATGCTGCGCGCTTTCGTTTCGTTCCGCGAGGATGTCGTCAGCCGCCGCACCAAATATCTGCTGCGCAAGGCGCGTGAGCGCGCGCATGTGTTGGTCGGTCTGGCGATTGCGGTCGCCAATATCGACGAGGTCATCCGCGTCATTCGCCATGCGCCCGATCCCGCTTCGGCCCGCGAAGAGCTGATGACGCGGCGCTGGCCGGCGCAGGATGTGGAAAGCCTGATCCGTCTGATCGACGATCCGCGCCACCGCATCAATGAAGACGGC
The DNA here is from genome assembly GCF_027956555.1 of Agrobacterium sp. ST15.16.055. NCBI lineage: Bacteria > Pseudomonadati > Pseudomonadota > Alphaproteobacteria > Hyphomicrobiales > Rhizobiaceae > Agrobacterium > Agrobacterium sp. ST15.16.055. The sequence continues at coordinate 246,135 of NZ_JAQKGN010000005.1, read as the reverse complement.
ACCTACAATCTCTCGGAAGAGCAGGCGCGCGCCATTCTCGAACTTCGCCTTGCCCGCCTCACAGCGCTCGGCCGCGATGAAATCGGCGACGAACTGAACAAGATCGGCGCTGAAATATCCGAATATCTGGAAATCCTGTCGTCGCGCCTGCGCATCCAGCAGATCGTCAAGGACGAGCTTGTCGCCGTCCGTGACGAGTTCGGCACGCCGCGCCGTTCCGAGATTGTCGAGGGCGGCCCAGATATGGACGATGAAGACCTCATCGCCCGCGAGGACATGGTCGTCACCGTTTCGCATCTCGGCTACATCAAGCGCGTGCCGCTGACCACATATCGGGCGCAGCGTCGCGGCGGTAAGGGCCGGTCCGGCATGGCGACGCGCGACGAGGATTTCGTCAACCGTCTCTTCGTTGCCAATACCCATACGCCTGTCCTGTTCTTCTCCTCGCGTGGCATCGTCTACAAGGAAAAGGTCTGGCGTCTGCCGATCGGCACGCCGCAGTCCAAGGGCAAGGCCCTCATCAACATGCTGCCGCTGGAGCCCGGCGAGCGCATCACCACCATCATGCCGTTGCCCGAGGACGAAACGACCTGGGAAACGCTGGATGTAATGTTCTCGACGACGCGTGGCACGGTTCGCCGCAACAAGCTCGGCGATTTCGTACAGGTCAACCGCAATGGCAAGATCGCCATGAAGCTGGACGAGGAGGGCGATGAAATCCTCTCCGTCGAAACCTGTACGGACCGCGACGACGTGTTGCTGACGACCGCGCTCGGCCAGTGCATCCGCTTCCCCGTGGACGATGTGCGCGTCTTTGCCGGCCGCAACTCCGTCGGTGTGCGCGGCATCAACATGGCCGAGGGCGACCGCATCATCTCCATGACCATTGTGGGCCATGTGGAAGCTGAACCGTGGGAGCGCGCGGCCTATCTGAAGCGTTCGGCTACCGAGCGGCGTGCCGCAGGCGTTGATGAGGACGATATTGCGCTCGTCGGCGAGGAAGTTACGGAAGAGGGTGAACTCAGCGAAGAGCGTTATCAGGAACTGAAGGCACGCGAAGAATTCGTGCTGACGGTTTCCGTGAAGGGCTTCGGCAAGCGTTCCTCTTCTTACGACTTCCGCACCTCGGGTCGCGGCGGCAAGGGCATCCGCGCCACCGATACGGCAAAGACCAACGAGATCGGCGAACTCGTCGCTGCCTTCCCGGTGGAGGAGGGCGACCAGATCATGCTGGTTTCCGATGGCGGTCAGCTCATCCGCGTTCCGGTCAACGGAATCCGCATCGCCAGCCGCGCCACCAAGGGCGTGACTATTTTCTCGACCGCCAAGGATGAGAAGGTGGTTTCCGTGGAGCGTATCAACGAGCCGGAAGGCGACGACGAAGCGGAAAACGGCAATGGCGAAGACGCCGCCGCCGATCTGCCTGATACGCTGGAGGCGCCGGAAAGCGAGGCGTAAGCCGCCTCGTTATCTTCGGTTACCAATCAAGAAAAACCCCGCGGCGCTCAGGCTCCGCGGGGTTTTTTGCTTGCGTCTTGTCGACTGCGTTTGATTTTCAGCGGATCCGAATATGCACCGGTGCGCGGCCCGAGCGGCTTGCGACGTGAAGGTGGATTCTTGCTTCCGGCTGATTGGAGCGCCAGGCGCGGGCGCCATGCGACAGAAGCAGCGCCACGAGATCGCGCGTCTTCGCCTTGGAACGGTTAAGACCGAGATCGGCGATACGCATCGCCGCCTCGTGAATGGGATGCAGAACCGACAGGTTGCCATGCCCGTTGCCAGACGCAATGTCCGAATAATTCTCGTTGACTGCCATCTTGGAAAGCCTCGCTACACATTACAAATTTCGAGGAGACGGGCGATGTTTCGAGCGTGAACCACCGCCTGCGAAAACGTCTGTTACTGGAGTGACGCCCAGCAGCTGACGCCTTTCTTTTTCAATGCATTGCATGCATTCACTGCGGCGTTCTGGCCATCGAAGCCGCCGAAACGGGCGCGGTAGATCTGGGAGCCGTCCTTGTTGAAGGCAACCGTGAAGGGCTTTGCGGAGCGCAGCGCCGCACCGCCTTTTTCCTGCGCGTTGTGCAACAGGCCGCGCGCGGAGTTCTCGTCGGGAGATGCTCCGATCTGGATCACCCAGCTTCCCTGCGGAATTTCCGACCTGGCCGAAACTGAAGGGGCGGAGACGACAGGTGTCGTAGTGGACGCGGTGACGATATTATCCACCTTGGTCGAGTTGGTGATCAGCTTACGGTCCGGCGCGGAAGGCGCACGAGCAATCGGGTCCTTGCCCTTCTGCCAGGTTGCGGCTTCCATCGCCTTGACGGCCGCATTGGAAGAGGAGCCTGCAAAAGCGGTAACCGGCGCTTCCTCGTAACGGGCCTGCGGGACTGGACCGGAATTGGGCAGGCCGGCTGCCGTTGCAGCAACCGCCACGGAAGGAACGGCAGCGGCTACGGGCTCTTCGACCGGTGCGGAGCGGGTTTGCGCGATCAGGTTGCTGTTGCCGCCACGCGATGCCTGCGGCAGGTATGTTGCGACAAGCTTGCGCATGGTGGCGTCACGGGCAGCGCTGGAGCGACCGCCGAGAACGACGGCGACGATAGAACGTCCGTCAAGCTGAGCCGATGTGGCAAGGTTGCTGCCGGCTGCACGGGTATAACCGGTCTTGATGCCATCCACACCCTTCACGGTTCCGACAAGGCGGTTATGGTTGCCGATAACCTGCTTGCCGAAGTTGAAGGTACGGGTGGAGAAGTAGCCGTAATATTGCGGGAAATGCTGGCGAAGCGCGATACCGAGACGGGCCTGGTCGCGTGCCGTTGTCATCTGCGCCGTGTTGGGCAGGCCGTTGGCGTTGCGATAGGTCGTGCGGGTCATGCCGAGCGCTCGGGCCTTGGCGGTCATCATTCTGGCGAAACGGTCTTCCGAGCCGCCGAGATATTCGCCGAGCGCGGTTGCCATGTCATTTGCGGACCGGGTGACGAGTGCAAGGATGGCCTGTTCCACGGTGATGCTGCCGCCGGCGCGTACGCCGAGCTTGGACGGCGGCTCCTTGGCGGCGTTGGCTGACACCGGCACCTTCGAATCGAGCGAGATACGTCCGGTATTGAGCGCCTCGAATGTCAGATAAAGCGTCATCATCTTTGTCAGCGACGCCGGATAACGCAGCCCGTCCGGATCCTCGCCATAAAGAACCTTGCCGGTCTTGGCATCGATGACGATGCCCGCATATTTCGGATCGGCCTTTGCGGTTTGAACGGATGTTGCGGTTATGAACGCCGCAGCAAGGGTTAACGCAATAAACCTCACAAAAGACGTCGCACCCGCTTTGCGCGAATGTGCCCCGGATAGACTTTTCAACACTGCTGAACTCTTCAATCGCATATTTCTGTTCCGCTCGGACACGCCCCGCCCGATGCTCCGAGACAAAACTTTATCGGGTTGGCGTTACCAAGTGGTTTATGAAAGGTATCCGCCTTCCATAAAATGCGACTTTTCGCACCCAATCTGTGCCGTGCTGTTTCACCGATTTCCGTCTTTTACGAGGCGGCGCTCGATATAGTTTTTCACCTCCGCATCCAGCTTTTGCCATTGGGGCAGCAGGGCGGAGGAGAAACGGTAGAACAGGCTCAGGTCCTGTCCGGCGTGAATATCCCTCTGACAATCGCTGCCGGTGGCCGCCTGCGGCGTTTGCGGCAGCAGGCAGCGCACCACATAGACGCTTTTGCCATCGCGATCGCCGGTCAATATGACTTCCTTGCCATAGCCGGAATCGGTCCGCAGACGGTGCAGCAGCAGGCCGTGCTTCAACGGCATCGGCTCTCCCTCCGTCAGCCGCGAATAGATCGGCCCGAAACGACCGGACATGTCCTCGGACATGGTGCTTTGTGAAAGCTGGATGAAAATCAGACCTGCCGCCTGCGCCGGATCGTCGAAAACAGCGCGATTCGCTTCCTCATACCCCTTGAGATCAGGCCAGCTTAGATAAAGGTCGACGCGCTCCCGTTCTCCGCCGATGCGCTCGGAAGGCGCCCGCAGGGTGTTTTTGGCAAGCCTCAGCCGGTCGTTGCCGATGACGATCTCGACCTCTTCGGTGTCCGTCGTCTGGCCGGCCTGAAGAATCCGCTCGCCATACCATTTGATGCCGACATTTAGGACGCCGAGAAAGACGAGCAGAATTGCGGTGATAAGGACGGACCGCAGCATGAGTGATGATGACAGCAGAGGTTTCTGGTCGTTCATGGGCTTCCACATTCATTCCGGCCGCTGGATGCGTTTCCCGCCGGGAAATAGGGGTGCAAAGCTTTAACCCGAGGCGATCGGCATTGAAATGATGTTTTGCCGCTGCTACCTGAGAACAACCAAGCAAAGGACGGCATATGGCAGCGCGCGACAGATATTCCCGGAAGCTCGAATGTTCCAAATGTGGTCATCAGGGTTTTGCCGAAGCGTCGGAATCGGATGACAAGAGCCGCCGGGACGTCGATTTTCGCATCGATGAAATGCCGCGCGGATTTCGCGCGGAGCGCGTCTCGGGCGATCCGACGGATTTCATGATCCGCTGCGCCCAGTGCGGCAATATATTCCGTTTCTTGCAGAAAACCGCCTATGCGCCCGGAGGCGAGCCGCGCGTGAAGGCCTGAAGGAAAGGTGCCAGCATGACCTTACCACAACAACCGAACGGAGCGCCGCAAAGGCGCAAGCCGATCTGGCCGTGGATCGTGCTGCTGGTGCTGACGCTCTCAGCCATTTATTCCTATAATCGCGCCAACGAAATCATCACCGAGTTGTCCGATAGCTTGCCGCCGGCGTTGCTAAATCTGTTCGAGGATATTTTTCGAGGTGACAGCCGGCACGGCAATGGCGGGCCGAGCATCGGCGTCTGAGACGATGGCGGTTATCGCCCGCTGGCCTTTCGGTCACGCTTCTTTTTTTTGTGGTCATAATAGAAAAAAAGCCCCGCAAAGAGGCGGGGCAGGTTGATCGCTCGGGGAAAGTTGGGCAATGCCCGGGAGCGATGGCCTGATATAAATGACAATAGTGCTGACGCGATAGGCCATTTCCGTCTCAAACAGTACGCCTATGCATAAATTTCACCCAATTTGCGGATTTTTGAACGATAAGTTGGCCGAATCTGTAAGACAACTTGACAGACTTTCACTTTGTTCTTTGCGTTGCCCAGAATTGCACATATTCGGCTTTAAGATAACGTGACATGAGCAAACGCATGGACAAATCGGGAATCCTCTTTGTGGCGCTTTTGCTGGCGCTTGTGGCAATCGTTTTAAGCCTGACGCTATTCGATACGGCTCAGCAGGCGCCGTCGATACCTTCAGGTGACGGATCCCTGTTGCCGCCGGCAACGACACCGGGGCAATGATCTGCCAACCACGAAAGAAGAGCGACGCCGCTCGACCGGTCGGGATTGACGACCTTTTTCAAACCGCTATAAAGCCTCACCACCGATGGATGGGTGTCCGAGTGGTTTAAGGAACCGGTCTTGAAAACCGGCGTGCGTGAGAGCGTACCGTGGGTTCGAATCCCACCCCATCTGCCATCAAGCTTTAAAATCATTCGAACAATGCTGCGGTGAGGGATGCTTCGATCCCGCTTCCTGGCTTTGGAATGGCTGGAAAACAGCGCGAGCGGGAATCCCGCTGTGCAGCGGGTTCCATTTTGTCGATGCAATCATATTTCCGGGCAGCCCCGCTCATTGGCGAAGGTGATGCGATCCGGTCCCCGGCGCGTGAAGCCTTCTACGACGACACGACCCGGGGTGACGCGCACGACCTCGGGATCGCGCAGGCCGGCCTCACGGGCGGCGGCGCGGGCTTCGCGTTCGCTGCAGCCACGCATGCGAGGCGGGCCGCGGCGGTCTACGTCCCGTTCACGATCGCGGATGATGGGGCGAACGCCATCGGGGCCGATTCTGAGTTCCATGTCCTGCGCACCTGCGGGGATCGGCGCGGCGAAGGATACCAAGGCGATGCCCATCGCAAGAGCTGTGGTTTTCATTGGCTTGATCATGTTTCCTCCCTCAGCCGAAACCGGCGGAAAGCTCGTTCTTTGCGGGGAGAGAACGCGGTTGCCCTCCGTTTGTTCCTTGCGGAAGCGGTGAGCGGGAGATGTTGAGGCGGGTAAATCCGGCCCGATGGGTGGGCTCAAAAGATAGAAATCATTAACCACGTTCGTTACAATTTTATCGAATTTGCAGAAGTCGTTCGCATTTTCGCCACGTTATGCACAAGATTAAGCGACTGTTAGGTGCTTCGATGGCAGGGGCAAATAATCGAGGCAAGTGAGGGTGCGGTTCTCCGAGCCAATAGCAGCGTGGGGCAGACGATTTGAATTCTACGGTCAAGAAACTCGGCATCAACGCCAGGTCGGGCGTGAAGTGGCTTGCAATTTCCGTGCTTTGCGCCGCAACCGCATCGTGTTCCACGACATCCGAGACCAAGCCTAAGCCCAAGCGCAGCAAGGAATATTTTTCCGAATCCGAATATGGCGTCAAAGCCAGTCCGCGTGTGGCCGATGGCAAGACCATTCCCAAGGGCGGCGGGCGCGAGCTGATCGGCAATGCCTATACCGTCAAGGGCCGCCGTTATTTCCCCAAGGAAGAACCGGGTTACAACAAGACCGGCCTTGCCTCCTGGTATGGTTCCGCCTTCCATGGTCGCCTGACCGCCAATGGCGAAGTCTACGACAAAGAACATCTTTCTGCCGCACATCCGACATTTCCCCTGCCGAGCTACGCGCGCGTCACCAATATGGACAATGGCGCGTCGGTTCTGGTGCGCGTCAACGATCGCGGACCGTTCCACGAAGGCCGCCTGATCGACGTTTCAAGCAAGACGGCCGATCTTCTCGACATGAAGACCACTGGCACGGCCAATGTGCGGGTACAATACGCCGGACGTGCGCCGCTCGATGGTCACGACATGCCTTATCTGATGGCATCTTATATTCCGAAGGGCTCTCGCTCACCGGGTGTGGCGCCGGAAGGGCAGATCGCGACAGGCGTGATGGTGGCTTCAGCCTCGCCGAATTTCGTTCCGGCTCCGGCGTCCAACCCGAATTATGGCGGCTCGACCCAGACAGCGCTTGTCGGCTCCAGGAAGAATGCAGCGCTGCAGGCCATGCCGCTGGTCAATGGTTCGGCAACGGCTTTCGAACAGTTCGCGATCCTGCCGGAAATCGGTCCTTTCCTGGCCGAACGTCCGGAAGGCAATTTCATGCGTGAACCGGCGGCGCCCGGCGGCAATTATCTGCGTGTGCCGACGCCTTCCTCCAAATTTGCGGCGGCCTATTCCGAAGAATCGGCTACGGTCTCTAGGACCGCGAGCGCCTTCGACAGCGTGCTCGTCGACCGTGGCGCACTTAACGAGCAATCGATACTCGCCCATGTGAAACGTCAGCAGGCGAAGTCGCGCTGACGAATTGAAGGATACGGCCGGCCTTTTGCCTTTGTCGCGGGCAGCCGGTTACGGCAGGCAGGACTGGGCGGTTTCATGCGCAAGGCCATTCATCGCTCCTATTGTTCGCTCCTGGCAGCGGCAGCGTTTGCGCTTTTCAGTGCAAGCCCGGCACAATCGCAGACCGGCCCCTTCATCGCCAAGGCGGAACAGGCCTATATGATCGATGCCGAAACAGGCACGGTGCTTCTTTCGCAAAATGAGGATCAGCCTTTTCCGCCCGCATCGCTCGCCAAGCTGATGACGGTGGAAGTGGTGCTGGATGCGCTGTCAAAGGGGCAGGTGACGGCAGAGACGGCTTATCCCGTCTCGGAATATGCCTGGCGCACGGGCGGCGCGCCTTCACGCACCTCGACGATGTTCGCGGCGCTGAAATCCTCGGTCAGCATCAACGATCTCTTGACTGGGATCATCGTTCAGAACGCCAATGACGGCTGTATCGTCGTCGCCGAAGGCATGGCAGGTTCGGATGCCGCTTTCGCCAAACGCATGACGGTGCGGGCGGACGAACTGGGCATGAGCCGCAGCACCTTTACCAATTCGACCGGGCTTCCCGACCCCGGCAACCGGACGAGTGCGAGGGATATGGTGCGCCTTGCCCAGCATCTGCATGACACCTATCCCGACCGTTACGGGCTTTTCACCAAGCCGGATTTCGAATGGAACCGGATTTTCCAGCGCAACAAGAATACGCTCCTGATGCCCGGGAGCGGTATCGACGGTCTCGGTCTCGGTTTTGCGGAAGGTAGCGGTTTTGCGGCTGTCGTTTCGGCCGAGCGGGGAGGCCGCCGGGTCTATCTGGCGCTTGGCGGCATCGCGGACGACAAGACGCGGCAGGAAGAGGCCCGCCGGGTGGTGGACTGGGGCCTGACCGCCTTTGAAAAACGCCATCTCTTCAGCAGGGACGAAGCCGTCGGGTCTGTCAGCGTTTATGGCGGCGATGTTTCGCATATCGATCTTTCGCCGAAGGAAGATGTGAGCGTGCTTGTGCCGGTCAATAATCCGGACCGTATTTCCGGCCGAATCGTCTATCGCTGGCCCCTGAATGCGCCGCTGGACGTCGGTGCAAATGCCGGAACGCTTAAGATTTTCTCGGGCGAGCGCCTGTTGCGGGAAGTGCCGCTTTATACGAAGGCGGCGGTCGGCAAGGGGTCGCTCACCCAGAATGCGACAGGCGCGCTGAAGGAACTGCTGCTGTTCTGGCTCTGAAAGCCTGTTGCACGGGCGGCCTTGTTCCTATGCTTTTGTTCAGGCATCGGATTTTCTGAAAAGCGCTTCACACTTTTCGGTTCGATGCTGTAAACAGGCATTTCAACATTGACGTGAATTCCTCGCAGGACGTGACATTGGCCGAAAAGACCGGATTGTTTATCAGCTTCGAAGGCGGCGAAGGCGCGGGCAAGTCGACGCAGATTCGCACGCTTGCCGAGGCGCTTCGCGGCCGTGGTTTCGAGGTGGTCGTGACGCGTGAGCCGGGCGGCTCGCCGGGTGCGGAGGCCGTTCGGCATGTTCTGCTCTCGGGTGCGGCAGAGTCCTTCGGGGTGCGCATGGAAGCAATCCTGTTTGCGGCGGCGCGCAACGACCATGTCGAAGAGGTCATTCGTCCGGCGCTTGCGCGCGGCGAGATCGTGCTCTGCGACCGCTTTCTTGATTCCTCGCGTGTCTATCAGGGCACGACCGGCAATCTGGAGCCTGATTTCATCGAGACGCTGCAACGGATAGCCATCGATGGCGTCGTGCCGGAGTTGACGCTGATCTTCGATATCGCCGCCGAAAAGGGGCTCGCCCGCGCCAGAAAACGGGCGGATGAGGGTGCTACGCCGGATCGGTTCGAAAAAGAGGAAATCGAGACCCACGAGAAGCGTCGTGAGGCCTATCTGGATATTGCGCTCGCCGAGCCGCGTCGTTGCCGGATCGTGAACGCCGACCAGCCGCAGGAAAAGGTGACGGAGGATGTCATGTCCTTTGTCGAGCCGTTGCTCGAGCGTGCGGGAAAAGCTGCGGACGCCGCGCATGAGTGAGGTTCAGGGCGTTCTCGACGGCGCGATTGCGCCGCAGCAGAACACGAGGCTTTTCGGGCACGAGGAGGCGGAGGCCTTTCTTGCGCAATCCTATCGCTCCGGCAAAGGCCATCACGCCATTCTGATCGAGGGACCGGAGGGGATCGGCAAGGCGACGCTCGCTTTTCGTTTCGCCAATCATGTGCTGACCCATCCCGATCCCGCATCCGCGCCGGATTTCCTTGCCGATCCCGATCCGCAATCACTGGTCAGCCGGCAGATCACCGCCGGCGCCTCGCACAATCTGCTGCATCTGACCCGTCCTGTGGACGAAAAGACGGGCCGTGTGAAATCCGCCATTACGGTGGACGAGGTGCGGCGGGCAGGGCACTTCTTTTCGCAGACATCCGGCACGGGCAACTGGCGCATCGTCATCATCGATCCTGCCGACGATCTTAACCGGAACGCCGCCAATGCCATCCTGAAAATACTGGAGGAGCCACCGAAGCGGGCGATGTTCCTCGTGCTTTCGCATGCACCGGGAAAATTGCTGCCGACCATCCGTTCGCGCTGCATGCCGCTCCGGCTCGTGCCGCTTTCCGATGCGGCGATGGTGCAAGCGCTCGATCAACTCGACATCAGCCCCGAAGGTGAGAAACGCGACGCTCTGCTTGCCGCCGCCAAGGGCAGCGTGGCGCAGGCGCTGAAACTGATGAATTATGGCGGTTCCGACATTGTCGAGGTCTTTGCCGAAGTGATGACTGCCGAAGGGCCGGGCGCGCGCAAGCGCATGCACAAGCTTGCCGAGGTTCTGGCGCAGAAAGATGGCGACATCGTTCTCGGATTCTTCATGGAGCATGTGACGGAAGAGCTGATGGCGCGAGCGCGGGCGGCGGCAATGGCGGGTGACATTGCGGCGGCAGAAAAACATGCCCGGCTTTCCTCGACGCTTTCGGAGCGCATCACTGTGGCGCAGGCCTATAATCTCGACAAGAAGCAGATGGTGCTTTCCATTCTGGAAGATATTCGTTCGGTTTAGGCGCCGGGATATGAATCATACCCGAAATGGGGAAGTTGTTGTTTCGCTGCTGCGAACAATGGTTTAAGAGCGGTCTATCCAAAAAACAGCCTGTAAAGTCGATAGACCGTCATGACAGACAAGACACCGTTCTACATCACCACCGCGATCTCCTATCCCAACGGCAAGCCGCATATCGGCCATGCCTATGAGTTGATTGCGACGGACGCCATGGCACGCTTTCAGCGCCTGGACGGAATGGATGTTTTCTTCCTGACCGGCACCGACGAACATGGCCAGAAGATGCAGCAGACGGCGCGGGCGGAAGGTATTTCGCCGGAAGATCTCGCCCAGCGCAACTCCGACCAGTTCCGCGAGATGGGCAAGCTGCTCAACGCCTCGAATGACGATTTCATCCGCACCACGGAAGAGCGTCACCACGAGACCTCGCGCAATATCTGGAACCTGATGGCCGAGAGCGGCGACATCTACAAGGACAGCTATGCCGGCTGGTACTCGGTGCGCGACGAGGCCTATTACGCCGAGGACGAGACGGAAGTGCGCGCCGATGGCGTCCGTTACGGGCCACAGGGCACGCCGGTCGAATGGGTGGAAGAGGAAAGCTACTTCTTCAAGCTCTCCGAATATCAGGATAAACTCCTGAAGCTCTACGAGGAGAACCCTAACTTCATCGGTCCGGCCGAGCGTCGCAACGAGATCATTTCGTTCGTGAAATCCGGTCTTAAGGACCTGTCGATTTCCCGCACCACCTTTGACTGGGGCATCAAGGTTCCTAACGATCCGAAGCACGTCATGTATGTCTGGGTCGATGCGCTGACCAACTACATCACCGCGACCGGTTACATCGAGGATAAAAACGGCCCGCGTGCGAAATATTGGCCCGCCGACGTGCATATCATAGGCAAGGACATCATCCGTTTCCACGCGGTCTATTGGCCGGCCTTTCTGATGAGCGCCAAGCTGCCGCTGCCCAAGCGGGTCTATGCGCATGGCTTCCTGCTCAACAAGGGCGAGAAGATGTCGAAGTCGCTCGGCAACGTCGTCGATCCAGCCAATCTGGTAAACCATTTCGGTCTCGATCAGGTCCGTTATTTCTTCCTGCGCGAAGTCTCCTTCGGCCAGGACGGCAGCTATAGCGAAGAGGGCATCGCCACCCGTATCAATGCCGATCTTGCCAATGGCATCGGCAATCTCGCCAGCCGTTCACTCTCGATGATTGTCAAGAATTGCGACGGCCAGATCCCGACGCCCGGTGAGTTCACCGAAGAAGACAAGGCGATGCTTGGCTCCGCCGATGGGCTGCTTGAGATTTGCCGCGAGGAGATGGGTAAACAGCTCATCCACCGTGCGCTTGCGGCCATCATCGCCGTCGTCTCGGAAACCGACCGCTATTTCGCCTCGCAGGAGCCGTGGGCGCTGAAAAAGACCGACCCTGAGCGCATGGGCACCGTGCTTTACGTTACGGCGGAAGTGGTGCGCCAGATCGGCATTCTCCTGCAGCCCTTCATGCCGGAATCCAGCGAGAAGCTGCTCGATCTCGTCGCTGCGCCTGCCGATAAACGTGATTTCGCTGCTTTGGGCGAAGCAGGCCGTCTGGTTCCGGGCACGCCGCTGGAAGCACCGAAGCCGGTTTTCCCGCGTTATGTCGCGCCGGAAGCTTGAAGGCGACAACCATGCTGATCGATACCCATTGTCATCTGGATTTTCCCGATTTCGAGGCCGAGCGCGACGACATTATCGCCCGCGCCCATGCTTCTGGCGTCGCCCAGATGGTGACGATCTCGACCCGGGTGCGTCGGCTGCCGGAGCTTTTGAAGATCGCGGAAAAATATCCGTCGGTCTTCTGTTCGGTCGGTACGCATCCCAACAATGCCGACGAGGAACTGGATATTTCCGCCGACGAGCTTGTGCGGCTCGCGGAGAGCCACGACAAGATCGTGGCGATCGGTGAGGCGGGTCTGGATTATTTCTACGATACGCAGAAGCCGGAAGACCAGAAGACCGGCCTCATCCGCCACATCGAGGCCGCAAGACGAACGAAGCTGCCGCTCGTTATCCACAGCCGCAGCGCCGATGAGGACATGGCCGCTATTTTGCGCGATGAAAGCGACAAGGGGGCGTTCCCCTTCATTCTGCACTGCTTCTCTGCCGGCCTTGAATTGGCGAGAACCGGCGTCGAACTTGGCGGTTATGTGTCCTTCTCCGGTATTCTGACCTTCCCGAAATCGCAGGATATCCGTGATATCGCCGCCACCGTGCCGCTGGACAGGCTGCTGGTGGAAACGGATGCGCCTTATCTCGCGCCAAAGCGCTGGCGCGGGAAGCGCAACGAACCCTCCTATGTGGTCAACACGGCGGAGGTTCTGGCCGAGGTGCATGGCGTTTCCTTCGAGCGCATGGCCGAAATCACCACCGAAAACGCCTTCCGCTGCTTTTCCAAGATGACAAGGGTGTAGGCGTGGCAATCTACCGTCGTCGCTTCACGGTTCTCGGTTGCGCGTCGTCGCCTGGCGTGCCGCGCATCAACGGCGACTGGGGCGCCTGCGATCCCGAGAACCCGAAGAACCGGCGCACGCGCGCGGCCTTTATGGTGGAGCAGATCGGCCCGGATGGCGGCAGGACGACCGTCGTTATCGACACCGGCCCGGATTTTCGCGAGCAGATGATCGCCGCAAAGGTGGAAGCCGTCGATGCGGTGCTTTACACCCACGCCCATGCCGACCATCTGCACGGCATAGATGATCTGCGCATCTATTTCGCTCTTCAGAAACACCGCATCCCCATCTATGCCGATCCCGTTACCATGGCGCGCATAAGGGACGGTTTCGCCTATTGCCTGGAGACCCCGCCGGGCAGCAACTATCCGCCCATCGTCGAACCGCGGATCATTGCCGATATCGACACGACCTTGATTATCGACGGGGCAGGCGGGCCGATCCCATTCAACGTGCATATGCAGCAGCATGGCGATGTGCATTCGCTGGGTTTCCGTATTGGTGACGTCGCCTACTGCACCGATGTCAGCGATTTTCCGGCAAAAAGCCTGCCGAAGCTTGCCGGTCTCGATGTCCTCGTCATCGATGCGCTGCAGCACCGTTATCACCCCAGCCATCTTTCGCTGGAACAGGCGCTCAGCTGGATCGAAAGATTCGCACCCAAAAGGGCGATCTTGACCCACATGCACATCCCGCTCGATTATGAAACGGTGATGCGTGAAACGCCTGATCATGTTGAACCGGCTTATGATCAGATGCGTTTCGAAATCGAGATCGAAGCAGCCTGACGCCGCCTGAGAAGGAATAACATGTCGACCAAGCCTTTCCGTGCACCCAGTATGGCGAGCTTTTTCGACAATCTGCGCGCCAGCCGCCTGCGGGCGATGTTTCGGCGCGGTGAAGTGGGGCTGGTGCTTCTTGCCGTCTTGATCGGCATTGCAGCGGGCCTTCTGGTGGCGTTGATCGGCGCCCTGAGCACGGCGCTGCATGTTATGGTTTTCGGCGTCGAGCGGCTGAGCAGCAGCGATCTCTCCGGCCGTATCGTGCTCGCCGGGCCGATCGTCGGCGGTATCGTGCTCGGCATGATCATCTTCATTCTTTCGAAGACACGCAAAAAACCCATGATCGACCCCATCGAGGCGAATGCGCTGCATGGCGGTCGCCTGTCGCTAACGGACAGCATCATCGTCTGCGTGCAGAATATCGTCTCCAATGGTTTTGGCGCTTCTGTCGGGCTTGAGGCCGGCTACACGCAGATCGCCAGCGGCGTTGCATCGAAGATCGGCATCAAGCTGAAACTGCGGCGAGGGGACATGCGTATTCTTGTCGGCTGTGGTGCGGCGGGCGCTATTGCTGCGGCCTTCAACGCGCCTCTGACCGGGGCGTTCTACGCCATCGAACTCATTATCGGCACCTATACCGTGGTGACGCTTGCGCCGCTCATCGTTGCGGCGCTGGTGGCGACGACGGTCATCGGAATTATCGGTGGCCATGGCATCTCGATCGATATTGTCGATGCCAGCCGTGTGACGCCGGCCGATTATGTGCCCGCCATCTTTCTCGGCGTCGTGTGTGCGGCCATTGGCATCGTGCTGATGCAGGCAGTGTCCTTCATCGAAGAAACTGCGCGTAAAAGCGCCATTCCGGGCTGGCTGCGTCCCACGATAGGCGGCGTGGCGGTGGGTGCTCTTGCGCTGATTTCGCCGCAGGTACTGTCGAGCGGCCATGGCGCACTGCATCTCAACATCGATGCCGAACTGACGATATATGGGGTGGCCGGGCTGTTTCTGCTGAAGGCAGCGGCCAGCGCCATTTCCATCGGCTCGAACTTCCGCGGCGGCCTCTTTTTCGCGTCGCTGTTCATGGGCTCGCTGCTCGGCAAGATTTTCGCGCTTTGCGCACCCTATATCGGTTATGGATCGACCGCGCCCATCGTTTATGCCGTGATCGGCATGAGCGCCTTTGCCGCCGCCATCATCGGCGGCCCGCTGACAATGACGTTTCTGGCGCTGGAACTCACAGGCGACTTCCAGATCACGGCTCTGGTGCTTGCCGCCGTCATCACCACCTCGCTCGTGGTGCGCACCACCTTCGGTTATTCCTTCGCCACCTGGCGTTTTCACCTGCGGGGCGAGAGCATTCGCAGCGCCCACGATATCGGCTGGATCCGCGACCTGACGGTCGGCAAGATGATGCGCGCCGATATCCGCAAGGCCAATGTCAGCATGGGGCTTCCGGCCTTCAAGGAGAAGTTCCCGCTCGGCTCCACGCAACGGGTGATCATGACCCATGATGACGGGCGTTATGCCGGCATCGTCCTTGTCCCGGAAATCTACGCCGACCCGATGGATCGCGACCCCAGCAAAATCAGCCTCGAAACCTATCTGCATTACAAGAACGACGTGTTGCTGCCGACCATGAATGCCCGGCAAGCGGCTTCGGCCTTCGATGCGGCGGAAAGTGAAGCCCTGGTCGTCGTCAACGACAAGATCGAAAATCGTCCCGTGGGATTGCTGACTGAAAGCCATACGCTGAGGCGCTATAGCGAAGAACTGGATTTAAGACGCCGGGAGGCATCGGGTGAGTTTTAATATTACATTAGATTATCGTTTTTATATATTGATATAATTATACTTTTTTAATTTCTAATTATCCTTAAACCTTGGCTGGGAACGGTCTTTTCGCCGCGCAGACCCGCGTCAGCCGGATTTCTGTGGCCGACACAGAAATGGGACGGAGGACTTCTCCACTCCAGGGAACCAATTTGTCGCGTATGCGATGCACAACAACTCCACCAAAGTCAGCCTCTGGTTCAACGTCCGACGGCACTGAACCTGTGCTCCCCCACGGCATTTTTCGCTGTCATGTCATTTTTCTCAACGCCTGCTTGACAAAAAAACAGTCCGCGGAATAAATAGACTGACTACTTAATTAATGATTTGTCGAACTGGAAATGGGCCAGTCGGGGAAGATGACGTGGGATTGTTCGCACCCGTCCGGTCCCGAAGCTCGAGTGGCCAGATATTTTTGACTGCCTTCATTCTTATCTGCAGCACGGGAGCCGATGAAACTTGGAGAAAACGATGCCTTCAAAAAGCAGCACGGTTGGGACGACGCCTTTTGCGGCGCCCTGCGGCGAACTCGAAATGGTTTCGGAGCCCGGGTTTCGCGGGCTCGGTCTTCCGCATCGCCGTGCGCCGCTTTATGGCGTCATCGTTGCCGGGGGGCTGTCGCTTTTCGGCAATGCGGTGGCGGCCGTTGCGCTGCCCTGGATCGTGCTGTCCCTGACCGGCAATGCCGCATGGACGGGGATAGCGGCGGCGGCGGGCATGATACCGCTGGTTATCGGCGCTTTCTGCGGCGGCCCCGTCGTCGACCGTTTCGGTTCGCGCATCGTTGCGGTAACCGCCGATCTCGCTAGCGCCCTGAGCGTCGCGGCCATTCCCTTTCTCATGATGACCGGGCAGATGGATATAGGCCTGCTACTCTGCCTGATCGTGGTCGGGGCGCTGCTCGACGGTCCGGGTATGATCGCCCATGATGCAAGGGTGCCGGAACTTGCTCGCATCGCCCGGATGCCGATCGAGCGGGTCACCTCGATAGATGAGTTGCTTGATAATGCGGCGATGATTTTCGGCCCGCCGGTCGCGGGGATCGCCATTGCCGCTTTCGGGATGGAATATGCCTTGATGATCACGGCGGCCTGTTCGCTGCTCGCTGCCGTGATCGGCGCGATCTGTTTGCCGCGTCATAGGCGCAAGTCCGTCGATGCGGATCGCGGCGATGCGACTTTTGCGGGTCTGCGCTTTCTGCTCACGGAGCCGATCCTGCGTCTTCTGCTCATCGTCGCCATGGTGATGCTGGCGGTTTTCGGGGCGCTCAACGCCGTTGTCCTGCCGGTGCTGTTCAAGGCCAGCGGAGCGGATGCCCTCGATCTGGGGCTGTTTCTCTCGGTTTCCGGGGCGGGGGCGGCTTTGTCGGCGGTGGTTTTCGCCATTCGCGGCCACTCCTGGAACGGCCGGGCCGTCCTGCTCGCAGGCATATCCGGCGCGACGCTCTCCATCGGCCTCGTCGCTTTCCTTCAGAGCGGTCCCTTGCTGCTCATCGCGGCGGCCCTGGTCGGTCTTTCCACCGGGGCGCTCGGCCCGCTCGCCAATGCGATATTTCTGAAACGCGCGCCGGCTGCAATCCGCGGCAGCGTGCTTGGAACCACGGCGGCGATTGCGATGACGGCGACGCCGCTTGCCGTGCTGATCGCCGGTTTCGGCCTTGAGGCCGCCGGCGCTGCCCGGTTCTTGTGGGGGCTCAGCGCCACGCTCTGTCTGCTGCTGCTCTGGGTTTTCCTCAACCCGGTCGCGCGCGCGCTGAAGAAATCGCCGCCATGATCGGGCCTCCACCTTTTTTGCGATGCAATCAAACCATCCGTGCGCCGCAGTTTTTGCCACACCCGATGTTCGAACCCGGACCCGTCCTGCCATGAACGACCTGAATTCCTCTTTCCCAAACCACCAGCCCACAAATCCTCGGCCATTGCTCGGAGAAACGACAGGACGACGGCCTTCCAGACGCCTGCTCTGGTGGACGCTGCTAGCCATTGGACTTGCAGGCGGTGCTACCTGGCTGATATCGCCGGTTGAGGAGGCGCCCGCCGTGAGTCAGACCATGACGCCTGTCAAGGTACGGCCGCATGTGTCCGTCGTCACCGCAGCGCCTTATGGTTTCAACGCCGGGCAGGATGTTGCCGGGCTTCTCGCCGCCCGCAACGATATTTCCATCGGTACGGCCGTCACTGGCCAGCGCATCGTCGAGGTTTTCGTCGATGTCGGCGATACGGTTGCGGCCGGGCAATTGCTGGCGCGGCTGGAAAGCAAGACACTCGCGGCCCAGGTTGAACAGACAGAAGCAACCGTCGCCCGCGCCCGCGCCGCACTTGCCGAGGCCGAGGCGGCTGAGATAGAGGCGAGCGAGAATCTGCGCCGCGCCGAAGGGCTTTCCGGCTCCAGCGTCAGCAAGGAACAGCTTGGCCAGCGCCGCGCCGCCGCGGCCATGGCGCAGGCAAAGATCGAGGGCGCCCGTGCCGAACTGGCGGGTGCGCAGGCGCAACTGACCCAGCACCGTCTCGAGCTGGAGCGGACCGAGATTCTTTCGCCGAAACCCGGCCTCATCACACAGCGCCATGCACGTATCGGCGCGATGCCCGATGGTACGGAGCCGCTGTTTCGCCTGTTGCAGGATGGCGAACTGGAGTTTCTGGCCGAAGCGCCGGAACGGGTGCTGCCGTCCCTGCAGACCGGCCAATCCGTAGCGATCGCGGTCAATGGCGTCGGCCGCGCCATTCAGGGGACCATCCGGGTCGTCGAACCGGCGGTCAACACACAAAGCCGTCTCGGCATCGTGCGCATCGCCGTTCGACCGGCCGCCGATCTGAGGGCAGGTGCCTTCGCGCGCGGCAAGGTCGATCTCGGCGAGCGCCGCTTCCTCGTCTCCGTTCCTGAAGCAGCATTGCGGCTGCGCCGCGAAGGTGCGGCCCAGCTTGTGGTGGTCGATGGTGAGAACAAGGTGGCGCGCCGTGCCGTTCGTGTGGGGCAGGCGCAGAACGGCGTCGTTGAAATCCTTGAAGGGTTGAGCGCGGGCGAGCGCATCGTGGAAAGCGCCAGCGCCTTCCTGCGCGACGGCGATGAGATCGTCGGCATCAGCGAAATCGCACAGAAAGAAGAGGGGCGCCGATGACCAATATTTCCTCATGGGCCATCCGCCGTCCCATCCCCACCATCGTCCTTTTCCTGCTTCTGACGCTTATCGGCATCCAGTCCTTCATGAAGCTGCCGGTCAACGCCAATCCGCGCGTCGATTTTCCGATTGTCACGGTCTCCATCGTTCAGGCGGGCGCGGCCCCGGCGGAGCTTGAAACGCAGGTGACGCGGCGGGTCGAAGGTGCGATTTCGGGCCTTGCCGGCATAAGGCATATCCAGTCGACCATCGGTGACGGGCTTTCCACCACGACGGTGGAATTCCAGCTCGGCATCGATACGGCCCGCGCCACCAACGATGTGCGTCAGGCCGTCTCGCAGATCCGCTCCGAAATGCCGCGCGATATCGAGGAACCGACAATCGCCAGCCTCGATGTCGAGGGTGGCGCGATCCTTTATTTTGCGGTTCGCGCCCCGCAAATTTCGCCCGTCGATCTCTCCTGGTTCGTTGACGAGGCCATCGGCCGCGAATTGCTGACGACCAAGGGCGTGCAGCGGGTGCAGCGCATTGCCGGCGTCAGCCGTGAAATTACCGTCCAGCTCGATCCAGACCAACTCACCGCTTTCGGCATCAATGCCGAGGATATCAACAATCAGGTTCAGGCCTTCAACACCAATGTGCCCGGCGGCAGAAGCCGGCTCAACGAGAAGGAACAGTCGATCCGCGCCGTCGGCGGCGCGATCAGCGCCAGCGAGCTGGCGGAGCGGCCGATCAGCCTGCCGAACGGCCAATGGACGACGCTCGCCACGCTCGGAAAGGTGACGGATGGCGCGGCTGAGCCGCGTGAACTGTCACGCCTCGACGGTGAGCCGGTGGTCGGCTTTTCGGTGTTCCGCGCCAAGGGGTCGAGCGACACGGCAGTCGAAGACGCCGTCAATGCCACGATTGCCCGGTTGGTCGCCATCTATCCCGGCGTCGAGATCAACCGGGTGCTTTCGACCGTCGATTATACCCGGGCGAGTTATCAGGTCGCTATGGAGACACTGATCGAAGGTGCTGCGCTGACCGTCGTCGTTGTCTTCCTCTTCCTGCGCGACTGGCGGGCGACGCTGATTGCGGCCGTGGCCATGCCGCTTTCGATCCTGCCCACCTTCACGGTAATGTTGTGGTTCGATTTCACTCTCAACAGCATCACCCTCCTGGCGCTGACGTTGGTGATCGGCATTCTCGTGGATGATGCGATTGTCGAGGTGGAAAATATCGACCGGCATCTGCATATGGGCAAGCGGCCGTTTCAGGCATCCATCGATGCGGCCGATCAGATCGGTTTTGCGGTTCTTGCCATCACCGCCACCATCGTCGCGGTGTTTCTGCCGGTCAGCTTCATCGGCGGCGTCATTGGCCAATATTTCAAGCAGTTCGACCTGACCGTGTCGGTTGCCGTGCTCGCCAGCATGCTGGTGGCGCGTCTCGTGACGCCGCTGATGGCCGCCTATATTCTCGTACCGAAGGCGGTGAAGCACGAAGAACGCGGTGCGCCGAAGTCCCGCATGGGCCGGGGTTACGTAGCGCTTCTGGAACTTGCCCTTCGCCATCGGCTGAAAACCTGCGGCATCGGCGTTCTGGTGCTCGTCGGTTCCTTTCTGCTGGTGCCGCTTCTGCCCTCAGGCTTCCTGCCGAGCGACGACCGCAGCCTGTCGCGTATCCTGATCGAGCTGCCGCCGGATTCGACGCTGCGCGATACCGACAGTGCCGTGCAGTCGGTAACGACGGCGCTCCGGGAAATGCCGGAGGTTAAAAGCGTCTTCGCCTCCATCGGCAGGACGGATGACGGCCCCGACGTTGCCCGCGCCTCCCTGCTGGTCAATCTCGTGCCGGCCTCCGAGCGTACGCTTTCCCAGCGTCAGTTCGAGCTTGGTGCAGCAGACCTGATTGCTCGCACACCCAATATCCGCTTCGCTTTCCAGAATGAAAATGCGGCGCGCGATATTTCCGTCATCCTCGTCGGCGACGAGCCGGAGAAGCTGGCCACTGCGGCTCTTGCCGTGGAAACCGGCATGCGCGGCATCGAGGGAATTGCCAATGTGCAGACCGCCGAACCCCTGCCGCGGGCGGAATTGCAGGTCAGGCCGCGTTTTGACGAGGCGGCTCGGCTTGGCGTTTCCACGCAATCCATCGCCGCCGTCACGCGTATTGCCACAACTGGCGATACGGACGCCAATTCCGCCAAGTTCAATATCGGCGACCGACAGGTGCCGATCCGCGTGATGATCGACCGGCGCGCGCAGAGCAATCTCGATACGCTCGGCATGCTCAGGGTGTCGGTGGCGGATGGCAGCCTGCCGCTGTTATCGGTGGCCGATCTTTCGGTCTCGGAAGGGCCGGGGCAGCTCAACCGCTTCGACCGCATGCGCCGGGTGACCGTCAGCGCCGATCTCGCGGGCATTCCGCTTGGCGTCGCGCTGGAGCGCATCAATGCGCTCGACGCCGTGACCTCGCTTCCGGCCGGCGTGCGGCAGGTGCAATATGGCGATGCCGAATATATCGGTGAGATGTTCCAGAGTTTCAGCGCCGCCATGCTGTTCGGCCTCATGATGGTGCTGGCCGTGCTGATCGTTCTCTTCAAGGATTTTCTTCAGCCGATCACCATCCTCGTGGCATTGCCGCTTTCGGTGGGCGGCGCAATTGTCGGTCTGCTGCTTTATGGCGGCGCGCTCGATCTGCCGGCGGTCATCGGCTTGCTGATGCTGATGGGCATTGTCACCAAGAACTCCATTCTGCTGGTGGAATTCGCCATCGAGAAGCGCAAGGGCGGGCTCAGCCGCCAACGGGCGCTGGTGGAATCCGGCGTCGAGCGCGCCCGTCCGATCATCATGACCACGCTTGCCATGGTTGCTGGCATGATGCCGGCGGCGCTGGGGGTGGGGGCGGATGCCGGTTTCCGCGCGCCCATGGCGATTGCCGTGATCGGCGGCCTCATTACGTCCACCCTGCTGAGCCTCGTCTTCGTGCCCGTCGTCTTCACCTATATGGACGATCTGCGCGGCTGGCTCAGCCGCAGGCTGCAACGTCTCACCTCCGTGACCGCCGCAGACCGGGCAGCGGCGGAGCGCCGGATAGCCGCTGGCGTGGCTGAAACTGCGCAGGGGCATGGATGATGACAGACGCTCCGGTCTCAGGCCTGACGGCGACCGCCATACACGAGCATATCGCCGCCGCCGGGCGATCCGAGGGGTTTCTGTCCGGCCCGGTTTTTCTCGATACCGGATCGGAAGACGTCATCGCGCTCGAGGTGCAATATCACCTGCCATTCTACCGGATGGCCCTGTTCGACCGGCTGGACGTGGCGATGCCGAAACTGCTGGCGGAAGCGGTTCCCAAGCGGCAGGCGGAGTTTCTCGCGGGCCGTTTTCTGGGGCAGGCGGCGCTCACGCTTTTCGGGCATGACCCTCAGCCGATCGGCATCGGCAACAGGCGCGAGCCGGTATGGCCTTCAGGCATAAGCGGCTCGATCAGCCATTCCCACGGCATCTGCGTGTGCATGGTAACGCAGGAGCACGATGTCAGGGTCGGTGTCGATATAGAAAAGATTGAGCCAGGGGCGGTAACGGAGATCATCCTGAAGCGCGCCCTGGCGCCGCTGGAGCGCAGGCTGATTGCCGAACTGGAGGAATGTGACGCAAGCATACTGCCTTTTCTGGTGTTTTCCGCCAAGGAGACGCTGTTCAAGGCGCTTTATCCGGTGGTTGGACGCCATTTCGATTTCCAGGCGGCGCGTCTTTTCGAAAAACCCGGTCGCGATGAACTGCGGCTGGAACTGACGCGCCCGCTACATCGCTCACTTCCGGCGGGACGCCGTTTTTCCATACGCTTTTCGGTGGCGGGCAGTTTTGTCCGCACCTGGCTTGTTTGTCGTTAAACCCATATTTCAGGGAGATATAGATGAGTGACAGGGATCTTCGCGTAACGCTTGTGCAGGCCGATCTGGCCTGGGAAAACATCGAGCGGAATTTGCAGCAGTTCGACCGGCATCTCAATGAGATCGAGACGACGGATCTGATCGTCCTGCCGGAGATGTTCACCACAGGTTTCAGCATGAACCCGAAGGCCGTGGCGGAACCCATGGACGGGCAGGCAGTAAATTGGTTGCTGGAAACTGCACGCCGGCATGACGCGGATATCGTCGGCAGCGTGGCGATTGCCGAAGACGGCCGCTATTTCAATCGGCTGATCTGGGCGCGTCCCGACGGCACGCTCATTCATTACGACAAGCGGCATCTGTTCACCTATGCAGGCGAGCACGAGCATTATACGCCGGGGCAGGCGCAGCAGTTGATCGAGCTAAAGGGCTGGAGCATCGCGCCTTTCATCTGTTTCGATCTGCGCTTCCCGGTCTGGTCGCGCAATCGCGGCCAATATGATGCTGCGATCTATATAGCGAGCTGGCCCGCCCGGCGGGCCTCCCACTGGAAAACGCTGCTGCCGGCCCGGGCCATCGAAAACCAGTCCTATGTCATCGGCGTCAACCGCATCGGTATCGACGGCAATGATCTCTCCTATGACGGCGACAGCATGGTCATCGACCCCCTGGGCGAGACATGTTTTCACGCCAATGTGAACGCAACCGTGCATCAGCAGCGGCTCTCCCGTCAATTGCTGGATGAAACCCGGACGAAACTGCCTTTTTTGCGCGAATGCGAACGCTTTGAATTGACCGCCTGATGCCGCTGGCAACCGAAATTCGGTCGGGGCGGGTGCTCCTCCGCCCTCCATTCGCCTCTTACGGGTAAGAGCGGGTTGACAAGGGGCCGCGATATAATTAATGGACTAAGCGCTCAATTAATTTATGGGAGCAATCATGGCCCGCAAGCTGGATCCAGCCAAGCATGAAGCCAAGCGGCAGCAGATTCTTGAAGCCGCCATTACCTGCTTCGCGCAAAACGGCTTTCACCAGACCACCACGGCGCAGATTTGCGCGGCGGTTGGCATGAGCTCCGGCAATCTCTTCCACTATTTCGACAGCAAGGAAGCGATCATTGAAACGATCGTTGCCGAAGAACGTCGGGAAACCGCTGACTATTTTGCCGAACTCGGCGCGGCGGACGATCAGTTCGGTGCGATTTTGGGTTTCGTCGACGCCTCGCTGGAGCTTGCGACCGATCCGACCTATGCCCGGCTGGTGCTGGAAATCGCTTCCGAAGCCATTCGCAACCCAGCCATTCATGCGCTTGTACGCACCGCAGATCAGGAAATTCGCGCGGGCATCGCCGATCTCGTGCGCAAGGGAATGGAACGGGGACAGATCGACACCAACCTCGACGCCGAGCGGGCCGCCACCTGGATCGCGGCGTTGATAGACGGTGTTTTCTCGCGTCTGGCGGTCGATCCCGATTTCCAGCCACTTAAAGAAGCTGAGATGATGCATCTGATCGTCGGCCGCTTCCTATCGGCACGGCGATATTCCAAAGCAGCGGATGAAACCTGCCAATGTGCGATGCCGGCAACGGCTGGGGCATAGGCCCGTACCGAATAGTCCTGGAAAACCGGACTGCGGTTTTCATTTTATGTCTCCGGCAGCCGCCGACATGCGGCGGCAGGCTCGCTTGTATCTATGAGAAATCCGATCGTTGATGCGTGGATTTTGACAGCCAGTTTTCACCAACTCAACTAAAGATGTCTGAATTATGAAATTTCAACGTAAAGTATATTAATGCTTTTCAATTGAATGAATATGTGTTTTATACGGTATCAGACACTTAAGTTCGAAATTAACTTACGAATATACTTAATAAATATTCCGATAGCGGAGTATTGATTTCGCCTATTTACGCGCTAAGACGCGATTATTTCGAATTACATCCTGATTTTTCTTGTCTCTGACGGGAGCGTTGCTTTCCGTCCCCAGGGAAGGACTATTATTGTGATGCTGCAGAACCACACACCTACACCGCCCCCTCTGGATATCGCGATCGTCGGCATGGCCAGCCATTTTCCCGATGCGGCCGATCTTTATGATTTCTGGTCCAATATCGTGAACGGTCACGACGCGATCCGCGACGTCGAAACGGTCGATCCGGTGGAATATTGGAAACCGGAGGATTATTACGATCCCGATCCACGCGCTGCCGACAAAGTCTATGGCCGCAAGGCCGGCTTTGTGCCACCGATCAATTTCGATCCGGTCGGTTTCAAGTTGCCGCCGCTGATGCTGCAATCGATCAGCACGGCGCAGCTTTTCGCGCTGCATGTTGCGAAACAGGCCATGGCGGATGCTGGTCTCCTGGGGCCGGGGGCCGACAAGGTCGACCGCGACCGGATCGGCGTCATTCTGGGCGGCTCCGGCAACGGCAATACGGCGTTTTCACTGGCGGTGCGTCAGCAAATCCCGTTCCTGCGTAATATCCTCCTCAATAGCGGTTTGTCCGCGGAGGTGGCGGAAGACACGGTCGAGCGATTGCAGGGCCTGTCGCTGGAATGGAACGAGGATAGTTTTCCCGGCTTTCTCGGCAATGTGGCCTGTGGCCGCATCGCCAGCTATTTCGATCTCGGCGGCACGTCCTACATGGTCGACGCCGCCTGCGCGAGCAGTCTCGCCGCCATCAAGGCCGCTATCGGTGAATTGACGGATGGCAGCTGCGACGCCGTGCTGACCGGCGGCGTCAATCTCGAAAATTCGATTTTCTCTTTCCTGTGCTTCAGCAAAACGCCGGCTTTATCGAAAAGCAACCGATCGCGGCCCTTCGACAAGAAATCGGACGGCATGATGCTGGGCGATGGCGTCGGTTATCTGGTGCTGAAGCGGCTTTCGGACGCCGAGCGTGACGGCGACCGCATCTATGCGGTGATCCGGGCGCTCGGCGCTTCCAGTGACGGCCGCGCCAAGAGCATTTTCGCGCCGCGTTCGGAAGGTCAGGTAAAGGCGCTGAAGCGCGCCTATGCCCAGGCGGGATTGACGCTGGCCGACATTCAGTTGATCGAAGCGCATGGCACCGGCACGGAATCCGGCGACGAGACCGAGATCAAGAGCCTCATCAGGCTGTCCGAGGAGCAGGGTATCGATGGGAGCCATTCCATCGCCATCGGCAGCATCAAATCGCAGATCGGCCATACGCGTTGCGCGGCCGGCGCGGTGGCGATGATGAAAGTGGCGCTCGGCCTTTATCACAAGGTTCTGCCGCCGACGATCAATGTGGAGGAACCGACAGAGGCTCTGACCCGGCCGTTATACATCAATACGCTGGCGCGCCCGTGGATGCGCCCGCCGGGCGGCGAATTGCGGCGCGGGGCGCTCAGCGCCTTCGGTTTCGGCGGCACCAATTTCCACGTCATTCTGGAAGAATATGAAGCGGAAACGCGCGAAGAGGCCTACAGGCTGAGCCGGTCGGCGCAGGTTCTGGCGTTTCATGCGCCGACACCCGCCTTGCTGAAGGCGACGTGCCTAGGCGCTCTTTCGCAGCTTTCCGGGGAGGCGAAGGCTGCCTTTTTCGAGGCACATCTGGCGGATGGCGGCAGGCTCGCCCCTGCGCCATCCTCCGCCCGTCTCGCTTTCGCGGCAGCGACGCCGGAAGAAGCGCATGAACTTCTGGCGCAGGCCGTGCCCCTGCTGCAATCCGGGTCTGACAAGGCGTTCGAACATCCGGCTGGCATCTATTACCGGCCCGAGGCGGCGCCGGTTGCAGGCCGTATCGTTGCGCTTTTCCCGGGGCAGGGCGCGCAATATGTCAATATGGGCGCGGGCGTGACCCTTGATTATCCTGAGCTGCGTCAGGCGGTGGAGGAGGCCGATGCCGTGGCGCTCGCTGCCGGCTTTCCGCCTTTGTCGGCTGTCATTTACCCCCAGCCGGCCTTTTCCGATGAGGAAACTCTCGCGCAGGCCCGCGAGCTGACCCGCACCGCCAATGCGCAACCGGCCATCGGTGCGGTGAGCGCCGGCTACTTCCGGCTGCTGCGACGTCTCGGCTTTGCGCCTGATTTTGTCGCCGGGCACAGCTATGGCGAGTTGACCGCGCTCTGGGCGGCGGGCGTGCTTTCGGATGCGGATTTTCACCGTGCCTCGATAGCGCGCGGCCGCGCCGTCGAGATGCCGAGCGGCTTTGCCGATCCGGGTGCGATGCTCGCCGCGCAGATGCGTCAAGAGGAGGCAGGAGAATTGCTAGCCGCCGTCCCGGATATCGTGATCGCCAATGACAATGCACCGGAACAGCTTGTTTTCGGCGGTTCCACGGAAGCCATTGCGCGCGCTCATGCCTGGCTTTCGCAGCGTGGCCGCCGCAGCCAGACCCTGCCCGTTTCGACAGCCTTCCACACGTCCTATGTCAGCCATGCGGCCGATCCCTACCGGGAAGGTATTGCCGGCGTCGAATTCACAAGACCGCGCTGTGCGCTTTATTCCAGCGCGACGGCCGAACCCTATGGCGATGACCCCGCGCAATATCGCGATGCGCTGGTCGGGCAGCTTGTGCAGCCCGTGCGTTTCCGCGAAATGATCGAGCGGCTCTACGCCGATGGCGGTTATCTGTTCGTCGAGGTCGGTCCCAAGGGCATTCTCGGCAAACTGACCGCCGACATTCTAAAGGGCAAGCCGCATGCGGTGGTTTCGCTCAATCCAAGCGCCAATGGCGAAGAAGCAGTGCAATTGCACAGGGCGCTGGCGAAGCTGGTGGTGGAGGGCGTGCCCCTTTCCGCGGCTGACCCTTACGCCCGCAAGCGTTCGCCGGAGGAGCGGCCGGCCAGGCAGGCTTCCAGCTTTACCCTTCAGGGCGGTTTTTACCTGACCGAGAAGAACCGCAAGCGGCGCGAACATGCGTTGCGCCACGATACGCGCGTGGTGGAGAAATTCCTCGCCGAGCGCACCGCACGAAACACGCCCGGCCCGGCTGTTTATCCGGACCCTGAGGCCGGACCTCAGCCCGTACAGAACGCTCCCGCACTGGTTGCAGAGCCCGTCTCCCCCCATTTGTCCTCCTCCACTCAGCCCTCCCATGCCACTGACAGGATCGAGATAACAATGACGCGCCAATCCGAGAATATTCCGAAGCCGGACCAGATGGACAGGCAGATCGAAAGCCAGAATTTGCTCAGCCAGCTTCACCAGCAGTTCCAGACCAACCAGAAAGATTATATCGACATGCTGGGGTCTCTGGTCAGCAAGCAGCACAGCCTGCTGGAGAAGTTCCATGGCCATCCGCAGATGGAGAGCATGACCGCAAGTCTGGCCCGTAGCCTGCAATTGCTGGAGCGCAATCAGGAACTCTACCATTCCAACCATGAGCGATATTTCGACAACCAGATGTCGCTGATGAGCGGCGAGGCGGTCCGCAGCCGTGCGCCTGTGCCGGCCCTTTTGCCGAACACGCTGGAGATGCCGAATCCGGCGGAACCGCTGGCATTGCCGCATCATCAGAGTTTGGCGCCCGCGCCGCAGACGGAGACAAAGCCCGCCATTGTGTCGGCTACGCAGCCGTCCGCTGCCCCGGTTACGGCCATTGTCGCTCCGAAACCGCTTGTGCCGACAATGTCCGTTCCTCAGTCAATGCCGGTGGCTGCTCAGGCTCCGCTTCTCAGCGCCGAGGATCAGTCGCGAATCGCAGTCCTTGAAGCCATAACCGAAGAGCGGCTGATCCGCGAATTGACGGAAATCGTCAGCGAGCGCACGGGATATCCGGTCGACATGATCGGCGATCAGATGGATCTCGAGGCTGATCTCGGTATCGATTCCATCAAGCGTCTGGAGATTTTCGGGGCGATGTTCGACCGTCTGTCGAATGGCACCCGGCTTCTGGAAGATGCGGACAAGAACCGCAACGACGAGAATTTCGATATCGAAACCATGAGCAATATCGCCAAGATGACGCAGTTCTTCCTGCGCACGGTCGAAGAATTGCTCGCCGGCATCAAAGGCTCGTCGCCCGCCGTCACACCCGCCGCAGAAGTCGTAACGCCGTTAGCGGTGGCGGCTCGGACTCTCAGCCCCGAGGATCAGGCGAGAATTGCGATGCTTGAAGGGATCACCGAGGAGCGGCTGGTGCGTGAATTGACGGAAATCGTCAGCGAGCGCACGGGCTATCCGATCGATATGATCGGCGACCAGATGGATTTGGAGGCCGATCTCGGCATAGACTCCATCAAGCGTCTGGAAATTTTCGGCGCGATGTTCGACCGTCTGTCGAATGGCACGCGGCTTCTGGACGATGCGGACAAGAACCGCAACGACGAGAATTTCGATATCGAAACCATGAGCAATATCGCCAAGATGACGCAGTTCTTCCTGCGCACCATCGGCGAATTGCTGGCCGATATCAAAGGCGTGTCACCCGTGACCGCCGTTACGGAAACGCCGAAGCCTGCCGCCCCCGCCAGCGCGTCTGCCGCGGTCGGTGCTTCCGTCGTTACCCTCCAGCGTCTAGGCGTGGTGACATCCACGAAGCTCTCCGGCACGGGCGACGAGGAGGACTCCCAACCAAAAAAAGCTTTGGCTGAGCAGGATGCATTCGCGCCTCTTGCTCAGCCGGTTATCGCCGCCCCTGTCGTCTATCGTCACCTTGTGGTGCGTCAGGACCTTTCGCGGCCTGACAGAATGCCGCTGGCGCTCGCCGCCGGCCGCATCTGGCTTATCGTCGATGACGGCAAGGGATTGAGCGAGATATTGGCCGCGCGCCTGATGGGGCAGGGGCAGAAAGTCACCCGTATTCAATTGTCCGCGCCGGCAAAACCGGCAAAGGGCAAAAGAACCGCAAAGCAGCAAGCTGCCAGAACGGCCGTGGAAGGTGTGAGAGATTACAGTCTCCAGGACCGAGGCAAAGCGGCCATCGAGACTTTGATCGCCGAAATCGAACAGGCAGAAGGTCCGATTGGCGGCTTCATCCATCTGCAACCTGCAACTGGAGCGGCATCGCTCGGTGAAGTCTTTGCCGAGGTCGGTTATGACGCCGCCGAGACGCTATTCACCATGGCCGGCGTCCTGCAACCGCGACTGACGCATGCAGAGGGGCGCAGCACCTTCTTTGCCGTCAGCCAATATGACGGTGGGCTGGGAACGGCGGGCAGGGGCCTCTTCAACGCGGCCGGCGCGAGTGTCGGCGGATTGGCGAAATCGCTCGCCGTCGAATGGGAAGACGTCTTTTGCCGCTGGGTGGATATTGATCCGGACCTCACGGCTGAAGAAGCGGCCGACCTCATCATCGAGGAACTGGAAGACCCGCAGACGGCGCTGGTGGAGGTTGGACGCGGTTCTGAAGGATCCCGTATGACCCTGACAGGCCGCGCCGAACCGGTGACAACCCAGCAGGAGACCGGGCTCAATGCGGACAGCGTGCTGCTCGTCAGCGGCGGAGCGCGCGGAATTACCGCCGATTGCGTGATTGCATTGGCCGAACGTCACCCGGTCCGTTTCGCCCTGCTGGGACGCACGGATATCGATGCGCCGCTGCCCGAATGGGCCGAGGGCATCGAGGGCGATGAGGCCCTCAAGGCGGCGGCGATTGCGGCCATGCAGGCCGAAGGCGAACAGCCGACGCCGGTAAAAGTGGAAAAAATGCTGAATGGCCTGCGCCATGCGGCACAAATCCGCCAGACCTTGGTCAGGATCGAAGAACTGGGCGGCAAGGCGGCTTATTTCGCCTGCGATATCGCCAACGCGAATGATGTCGAGCGCACGGTCGTCGCCGTCGAGGAAACCCTCGGCAAGGTTACTGGCATCATCCATGGCGCTGGCCTTTTGGCCGACAAGCGTATCGAGAAAAAGACCGCTGAGGATTTCACCGCGGTTTTCGATACCAAGGTGCGCGGCCTGCAAAACCTCATGCAGGCGCTCCGGCCGGAGGCAATAAGGCATCTGGTGCTGTTTTCGTCCGTCTCAGGTTTCTTCGGCAATGCCGGGCAAACCGACTACGCCATGGCGAACGAGGCGCTGAACAAGTTCGCGCATAGGTTCAAGGCGAACTATCCCGATGCTTTCGTCCGCAGCATCGGCTGGGGTCCGTGGGATAGCGGCATGGTCAATGACGTGCTCAAGAAGGCGTATAGTGAGCGCGGGCTGGCGATCATTCCGGTGGAAACGGGTAGCAGGTTCTTCGCCGACGAGTTCGGCTCCGGCGAGGCTGCGCAGATCCTGGTGGGCGGCGACAGCTACAAGGTGGCGTACACAGTCAAGACGATAACGGCCTCGCGCATTGTCGAACGCGTCGTCAATCTCGATACCGCGCCCTTCCTCGCCGACCATGTGGTCGACGGGCGGTTCGTCCTGCCGGCGACGGCGGCAGCGAGCTGGCTGGTGAAGCTAGCGGAAGACATGTTGCCCGGCTACCGTTTCGAGACCCTGCTCGGCTTCAAGGTTATCAAGGGCGTTGCTTTGCATAGCGGGGAAACCTGCCTTCTGGAGGCGCAGATCGAACCGGCGGTGGCGACCCATGGCCTGGCTGCCGGCGACCGGCATGCGCTGACGATCTCGGTTTTCAGCGGGTCGGGTTCCGAACGTCACAACCGCTATATCGGCACCGTGGTCCTGAGCCGTGAAATGAGCCTTCGCCCGCGCCTCGGTTCCTTCGATCTGCGCAAAGATGATGAGCCGCTGGGTTATCCGCTCTATGGCACGCCGCAGGAAGGCCCGCTGCTGTTCCACGGTCCAAGTTTCCGGGGGCTGCGGGAGGTGCTGAATGGCGGCGACCATGGCCTGACGCTCGCCTGTAAACTCACGCCGGTGGAAGAAGCGATGCAGGGGCGGTTCCGCACCACATCCTTCAACGCCTATATCGGTGACGTCTTCATGCAGGCGCCGTGGCTGTGGTTGATCCTCGGCAGCGACTATGCCGGATTGCCTTCCGCCATCGGCCGTGTCGACCGGTTCGCCACGCTCGGTTTCGGTGAGCCGTTCTTCCTCTCCATGACGATCAAATCCCTCACACAGGCAAGCCTGCTGGTGGATATCGCCGTGCATGACGAGGTGGGGCAGCTTCATTTCCGGCTGTCGGATGTCCAGTTCACCATTTCCCGGCAATTGCGCGCGCGGCTGGTGGGACGTGAAGAAAAGGTCGAGGCGGCTGAATAGCCGCCCGACAATTCTTCGGAAAAGCGAAGGCTTTCCGGGGCACCCGTAACAACAGGCAGAGAGACGCATTCCACATTCCGCTTCTGGTCGTTCAGGCCGGGAACGCTCTCTTCTGCGCGCAATTTGACGAAGGACTATGGCGATGGGACAGATAGCAATCACGGGGCTCGGATGCGTTTTCCCAGGAGCGGATTCGCCGGACCGTTACTGGCGCAATCTGGTCGAGGGCAGGGACTGCACCTCCCCGCTTTCCGCCGTCGAACTGGGCGTCGATCCCGCCCTTTATCATCATCCCGAGCCGGGAACGCCAGACCACATCTGCTATACTAGCAATGGACATGTGCGTGACTTCCGTTTCGATGCCGAGGGTTACCGGCTGCCGGCCAATGAGCTTCGCGCGCTCGATCCGCTGTTTCACTGGACGATGCATGCCGCACGTCAGGCGCTAGAGGATAGCGCCGCGTTGCCGAAGCGCTGCGGCCTGATCGCCGGCAATATCGGCATGCCGACCCATTCGGGCAAACGCCTGATGTCGGGTTTCTATCATCGCATTCTCGAACCCTATCTGCGCGAATTGCTCGACAGGCCGGATTTTTCCTTTGCTTCCTATTGGGATGCCTCGGGGCTTTCCGGTCTCAACCTCATGACCGGCAGCCACAATGCCACCATCGCGGCTCTGGCGCTCGGCCTGTCCGGCCCGACCTATGCCATCGATGCGGCCTGCTCCTCGGCGCTTTATGCGATCCGCGTCGCGAGTTCCTACCTTCTCGACGGCAGCGCCGACATGATGCTGGCCGGGGCGGTCTGCCATGCCGATCATATTTATCTCGACCACGGCTTCAACGTGTTGCAGGCGTTTCCGTCCGATGGGCGTTCCGTTCCCTTCGACCGCGCTTCGCAGGGGCTGAAGGCCGGGGAGGGCGCTGGCATCGTGGCGCTGAAACGTTACGAGGATGCACTCCGTGACGGCGACCGGATTTACGGCGTCATCGAGGCGATCGGCATTTCCAACGATGGCGGCGCCAAACATATGCTGCTGCCGGACCCGCATGGGCAGATGCTGGCGCTGCAGCGCGCCTATGCCGGCATTTCGCCCGACATCGACTATCTGGAATGTCATGCGACCGGCACGCCGGCCGGCGATCAGGTGGAGCTTTCCACCATCGAGCGTTTCTTCGGCGAAACCAAGCTGCCGCTTCTTGGCGCAAACAAGGCCAATAACGGCCACAGCCTCACCGCATCCGGCATGGCTAGCCTTCTGAAAGTGCTTCTGGCCATGCGCCATGATCTGATACCGGCGACGCTGGATATCGAGAACCTCGTCGCCACGCCGAAGGGCCTCGTCAACCGCGACCATATCGTGCGGGAAAACCACCCCTGGGCAAAGGGGGGAAAACCACGCCGCGCCGGCATCAACGCCTTCGGTTTCGGCGGCGTGAACGGCCATATGGTGCTGCGCGAACATGTTGCCGATGGGGCTGTTCCGGTCGCCGCGAGCACGCGGGTCGTGGCTACGGCAGAACTGGATATTGTCGGCATCGCCATGGCCCTACCGGGAACTGACAATGTGGAAATCTTCCGCGAGACCATCACCACCGGACGCCAATGGTTCCAGCCCCTGCCGCGCACGCGCTGGCTCGGCCTCGAGCAGCGCCGCGATATTCTCGCCATCGGCGGCATGGATGAAGCGCCGGAGGGCGGTTATATCGAGAGCTTCGATTTCGATTGCCGCCATTTCAAGCTGCCGCCCAAGGTCATCGGCAATCATCTTCTCGCCCATGCCTTCTTGTTGCCAGTGGCCGAGCGGGCTTTTCTCGATGCGGGTTATGCGCTCGACGGGCAGAGACGTAATATTGCGGTGATCGTCGCAAGGGATGTCGATCATAGTTGCCTGCGCTATCAGGCGCGCAACGAGATCGGTTGGCAATTGCGCGATAGCCTCGATCGGTGCGGCATTACGCTTTCCGCCGAGCAGATGCAGGCGCTGCAGGGGATCGTCAAAGACAGCCTGTTTCCGGAACCCTTCCCCGAAGGGATCACCGGCGGGGTCGGCAATATTGCGGCAAGCCGTGTCGCAGCGCATCTGCGGCTCGACGGTCCGGCCTTCGCACTCTGCTCGCATGAAAGCTCGGCTTTCAAGGGGCTGCAACTGGCACGCTACATGCTCTCCGAACATATGGTCGACGCCGTCATTCTGGCCAGCAGCGCCTGCGATGGCGGGCTGGAAAACATGGTCTATGCCACACCCCATCGCAGCCAGCCGGTGGGCGAGGGCTGCGGCGTCCTGATGCTGGAAAAGGCTGGGAGCGGGGCGGCGGGCCGGGCCTATGCACGTCTGCGCGCGCTTGAAATACAGCATGACACGACCCCCGGCGTGAGCTTCCTGCCATCGGCGGATGCGGTGGCCCGTACGGCGCAGGCCTGCCTGCAAAAAGCGGGCATCGCACCTGCGGATATCAGCTATATCGAGCGCTACAGCATGGCGCAGGTCGCGGAGGCGCGCGTCGAGGCGGATGGGCTGGAAAAGGTCTATGGCACGTCGGTTCCGGTTGGAAGTTCCAAGAATAATTACGGACATCTCGGTGCGGCGTCCGGCATGCTCAGCCTGATCAACACGGCGCTGGCTCTACATTACGGCCTGTCGCCGCGATCCACCAACGGGCGGCAGCTGGCGGCCGTCAGCGGCATGGGTGTCGACCGGGCCTATGCGCATATCGTGCTCGAAAGTCCGGCCTTGGCGCGGCCGCATGCCACGGGTCCATCGGTGAAGGCGCCGGCGGCCGATCCGCTGCTGGTCAGGGTTTTCACCGGACGGGAACGCACCATCCCCGAGGTCATTCTCGATCCCGCCAATATCGCCCTCTTTCAAAAATCACGGTTCGGGACGCCGCATCGGCCGTCCCCGGCGGTGGTGGCCGAATCTTTCCCCAAACCGGTTACCGACTGCCTCCAACGCCTGCCGCTGGACTGGCAGCAGAGGCAGGCGGTCCGCAATGCCCGCACAAATCTGCGCTTCATGCAAACGGAACAGGTGTTCTATCGTCGCCTGCGCCATATGATAGCCAGCGAAACGGTCGTGCCTTCGCGCCCCGTGCTGTTCGACGAAGCGCAACTGGTCGAGCTGACGGACGGTTCGGTGAGCCGCGTGCTCGGGCCGGATTATGCACTGGCCGATAGCTACGCGATCCGCACACGTATGCCGTCACCGCCCTATATGTTCGCGTCCCGCATCACCGATACGACCGCAAAAGCAGGAGCGCTGGAGCCGTGCCGCATCGAATGGGAACTCGATCTGCCTGACGACGCCTGGTTCATGTGCGAGGACAAGGTTCCGGCGTTCGTGGCGCTGGAATCCTCGCATGCGATGATCGTCGCCTTCACGCTCATCGGCTGCGACCAGCTCTTCAGGGGCGAGTTGCGCTATCGGGCGGTGGACAGCCGCACCTTCGTTTACGGCGAAATGCCGCGCACCGGCGAATTGCTGCGTGGGCGGGTGGATATCAAATCCTTCCTCAAGGTCGGCCGCAATATTCTGGTCTCCTATGAATATTGGTGCCTTGCGGATGAGCGGCCCGTCTTCCGTCTGGAGGCGAATTCCGGCTTCTTCCTGCCGCGCGATCTGGAACGGTCCAAGGGCGTGGATCCAGCGCCTTTCCTCAAGAATGACGGCCCGGTGCGAAACCCGTTCACGCCGCTTCTCACCTGCGCGAAACAGCATTTCGGCAATGCCGAGATCGAGGCGCTGGGCGCTGGCGATCCCGTCGGCTGCTTCGGACCCGACTATCGAACCGACGCCGTTCCGCCAAAGCTCTGGACGCCAATGGCGCGGATGCTCGACCGGGTCGTCTCCGTCGACCCGAAAGGCGGGGCGTTTGGCCTCGGCTTGGTGGTGGGCGAGCGCAATATCGATCCCGACCATTGGGCTTTCAGGGCGCATTTCAAGAACGACCCCTGCCTGCCCGGAACGCTTCTGGTGGAAGGCTGCGAACAGCTCCTCAAATTCTACCTTGCCTATCTCGGGCTTTATTCGGCTCCCGGCCTCCATGGCCACACGCTGACCGATCACCAATACAGCGCCAAGTTCCGCGGCGAGGTGAAGCCGCAGCGCGATATGCTGCGCTACCGGCTGACCTGCAAATCGATCGACGTCGCCTATGGCGAGGATGGCGTCACGCTGGAGGCCGCATCCTTCGTTTTCGTCGCCGAGATCATCCACAAGGACAATGTCATCGGCATTTGCGACAATCTCGGCGCCGGTTTTTCCCGTCGCCGCAACGACCAATCATCATGGGTGGCCGCAGCATGAACGAGAACCTGCACATGAATTCCAAACCGCTTCTGCGGGCATGGCGAAAACAGGCCGGTAGCCCCGCTTCCATCGAGACGACCGGCGGGCTTCTCGCCGATCTCGGCCGCCGGCTCTATGTGGTGAATGCCGGCGACCGGCTGTCGCTTGAAACGACATGCAACGACGCGCAGGCGTGCAAGGGCATGGTGCCGGCGCTGGAACCGCAGCAGCTCGGCGATCCAGCCTTCCTTCACGATTACGGCGTGCGCATGGCCTATTACGCCGGCGCAATGGCGAATGGCATCAATTCCGAGGACATGGTGATTGCGCTAGGCCGGCAGGGGCTTCTCGGCTTTCTCGGTGCGGGCGGGCTCGGCCGCGAGCGTGTCGCATCGGCGCTGGCGCGCATCGGCGCGGCTCTCCCACATGGCCCCTGGGGCGTGAATCTTCTTCACAATCCCGGCGATGCCGAATGGGAGATGGACGTGGTGCGCCTGTGCATCCGCCACGGCGTCAGGGTTGTGGAAGCATCAGCCTATATGAACCTGTCGCCGGCCGTTGTTTACTGGCGTGCGTCCGGGCTTGCCCAAAATGGGCAGGACGGCATCGACATCCGCCACCGCATCATCGCCAAGGTTTCGCGGCGCGAGGTGGCGCAGCATTTCATCCATCCGGCCCCGGAAAAAATATTGGCGAGGCTGGTGGAGGACGGCCTGATATCTGCCGATCAGGCGGAGATGGCGGGCGAGGTGCCGATGGCAGACGATATCACCGTCGAGGCCAATTCCGGCGGCCATACCGATAATGGCGTGCTGAGCTGCGCCTTTCCTTCCATTGCGGCGTTGCGTGACGACATCGTCGAAACCCGCGGCGAGGCGTTCCGCGTCCGTATCGGTGCGGCGGGCGGTATCGGCAATCCGCAGGCGGTTTACGCCGCTTTCGCCATGGGCGCGGCCTATGTCTGCACCGGTTCGATCAACCAGGCCTGCATCGAGGCAGGCACCTCGCCACAGGTGAAAGCGCTGCTCGGACGCGCCAAAATGGACGATGTGGCGATGGCGCCATCCGCCGACATGTTCGAGATCGGCTCCAAGGTGCAGGTGCTGAAGGGGGGCACCATGTATGCCATGCGTGCGCAGAAACTCTATAATCTCTACAAGCAATATGACGGCCTCGAAGATATTCCGGCCGCCGAGATCGCCGGTCTGGAGAGCGTGATTTTCCAGAAATCGCTGCCGCAGGTCTGGGAGGAGACACGGCAGTTTTTCAAGGCGCGCGGCAATCCCAAAATTCTCGAAGCGGCGGAAGCGCATCCGAAGAAACGTATGGCGCTGGTCTTCCAGTGGTATCTCGGCCAATCCTCCCGCTGGGCGATTTCCGGGGCGAAAGCCCGCGCGGTCGACTACCAGATATGGTGCGGCCCGGCCATGGGCGCGATCAACGAGTGGCTGCGCGGCAGCCCCTATGAGGCGGTTGAAAGCCGCTCAGTCTTCACAATCGCTGATCTTATGATGCGCAATGCGGCCTATCTGGCGCGGCTTGCCGCCCTTAAACATGCGGGCATGCCGGTGCCGGAAGCGCTTTATCGTTACCGGCCTTGGGCGGGCCATTCCGCGCCGCACCTCATGCCGTCCTCACCAAACTCCTCCCTGCCAATCGGAACCGTCCCGGCAGCATAGCCGGCCCAACTGGAGAAAGCACAGCCATGATCACAGATACAGACAGCAAGCTGACGCTGAAGATTTCGCGCGATTTCTACAAGCGGCTCTGGGAACTGATGCCGGGCGGCACCCACTATAATTTCGGCGATGCCGAGCGCGCCTTCGTCGTGCCCTTCAACAAGGGCCGCAATTCCCGCGTATGGGATCTGGATGGCAACGAACATCTGGATTTGTTCTGCAAATTCGGCGCGCTTTTCGTCGGTCACCACAACGAGGCCTATAATGAGGCGCTGATCCACTACATGGAAAAGGTCACGTCCGTCGATACCTGCGATCTGGAGATCGAGGTGGCGGAGTTGATGATCAAGCACATCCCCTGCGCCGAGATGGTGCGCTTTTGCCTCAGCGGCACGGAGGCGGTGCAGAATGCGCTGCGGCTGGCGCGCGGTTTTACCGGCAAGAACCGTTTCATCCGCTTCCATGGCCATTATCACGGTAATGCCGACAACGTCATGGGTTTCCGCAAGAAGGACAATCTCGATTTTCCCGTGCCGGAGAAATACCAGGGCGACATGCTCGATACGCTCGGCCGTGCGGAAGGTGTGCTTGAAAGCCAGAGCTTCATGCTGCCGTGGAACGATATCGATGCGCTGGAAGCCACCATCCGCCGTTACGGTAATGAGATCGCGGCCGTGCTGATGGAGCCGATCTGCATCAATGGCGGCGGTATCTTCCCGGTCGAAGGTTATCTGGAGCGGACGAAGGAACTGTGCGAAGAGAATAATATCGTTCTGATCTTCGACGAGATCATTACCGGCGTGCGCCTCGGCCTCGGCGGTGCGCAGGATATTCTCGGTGTGACGCCGCATCTCGCCACCTTCGGCAAGGCGCTCGGCGGCGGTTCGATGCCGATTTCCGCCATCGCCGGCCGGCGCGACATCATGGACCTCTATACGCGCGGCAAGGTCATCCATGCCGGCACGTTCAACGGTTATCCGCTGGGTCTCGCTGCGATCAAGGCGACTTTCGACATCGTTGAAAAGGATCCCGGTTGCTACGACCGGATGCGCCGCTACACCGAGCAGATCTCGGGCGTCTTTACAAGGGCGGCGAAGGCTGCCGGCATGCCGCTCGTCATTCAGGGCATGCCGACGGCGCTGGTCTATCACTCGCAGGAAGAGCCGGTGGATCGTTCCGAGGGCTATTCGCACAAGGTGAAATTCTGCGACATCATCATCCGCGAGGTGAGCAAGCGCCACGGCATCCAGTTCTCGCCGCTTTCGCGCATCTATTCCAACCTCCTGATGAACCAGGACGATGTGCATTTCTTCGAGGAACGCATTTCCGATGCGCTCGTCAATGCGCGCAAGGTCATGGAAATCGCCTTCAAGGACGAGGAAGTCGCGTGAGCCAGCAAATTGCGGTCGTGACAGGTGCTTCCGGGGGCTTCGGCGCCGCCATTACCCTCTCATTGCTGGAGGTGGGTTATGCTGTGGCGGCAACGGATATCGACGTCGCCGCGCTGCAACGCCTTGCGCGGGAGGCCGGCAATCCCGAGCGGCTCGGCATTTTCGCCATGGATGTGACGAACCATGGCAGCGTCGAGCAGGCGTCGGGCGCTATTGCCGATAAAATGGGACTGCCGGTGACCGTGCTGGTCAATAATGCCGGCATTCTCGACCGCACCTATTGCGTCAATGATCGCAGCCAGACGCAGTCCCGCAAGGTCATCGACGTCAACCTTGCGGGCGCGTTCAACTGCACCGGCGTATTCACGCGCTCCATGGTGCGCCAGCGTTACGGGCGCGTCATCAATATTGCATCGATTGCGGGCATCTGGGGGGCAGGGGGCGGGGCGGCTTATGCCGCCTCCAAGGCTGGCCTCATCAAGGCTTCGGAATCCTGGGCGCAGGAGCTTGGCCAGTTCAACATCAGCGTCACGGCGATTGCGCCGGGTATCTGCAAGACCAACATGTCGAAGCCTTTCGAACAGGAAGGCATCAACGACACGGTGGCCGATGAACGTCTGGTGCGCTCCATCGTGCCGGTCGGGCGCTGGGGCACGCCTGAGGATGTGGCGGAAGTCGTGACTTTCCTTGCCACCTGCAAAACCAATTATCTCAATGCCGCGGTGATCCCCATGGATGGCGGCATGCGGGTCGGAACGCTGTGAACGGAGATCGGCGATGACATATGGGAACGATGTGGAAAACATCCTGCTGACCGGCGCCACCGGCGTGATGGGCGGCCGTTTGCTGCAGGAACTATTGAGCGCGACGAAAGTGACGATTTATTGCCTTGTACGCGCGGCCGATGCGGCAGAGGCAAAAAGCAAGATTGAAAGCGTTTTGTTCTGCTACGATGAGGAGCGAAGCCTGAAGCAGGAGGCCGACGCGCGCATCGTGCCGGTTCTCGGCGATGTTTCCCGGTCCAACCTAGGCTTGCAACGGCAGGTGTGGCGCGATCTTGCCGCCAGGATCGACCTTGCGCTGCATTGCGCGGCCAATGTCAATCTGATCGCCTCCTATAGCAGGATTGCGCCGGTCAATGTCGGCGGTTCGGCTAACATGGTGGAGCTGTGCCTCGAGGGGAAAATTCCCCTTTTGCACACATCGAGCTTCAGCGTCATTGGCGACAAGATCTATGAGGATTTCACGCTTTATGAGGATGCGCTCGATGTCGGTCAGCGTTTTCCCGACATGGATTATGAACGCTCCAAATTCGAGTCGGAAAAGCTGATGCATGCCGCCGGGCAAAAGGGCCTCGATTTCATTATCGTGCGGCCGGGCAATATCTGGGGCGACAGCCGCACCGGGCGTTATCCGTTGACGCAGACCAAGGTGAAGGGCATTTATTACGAAGCCGTGCGCGCCATCGTGGAAACCGGCTTCACCTTCGCGTCTGATGAGGATTTCGACATCACGCCGGTCGATTATGTGGCGCGGGCAAGCCTTCACCTCGCCATGAACTGGCGTGCGCATAACCACCGCACCTTCAATCTCGTCAACCCGAAGCCCATCGACTGGAATACGTTGGTGGAACAGGTGCGCGATTGCGGCTACGTGATCCGCGAACTCTCGCGCGACAATTATTTCGATGCGCTCAATCAGGGCCGGATGCTGCGGGAGGGCAAGGCATACAGCTCGGTCTTCACCGATCTGCTGTCAATGCTGGGAAATGGCGACTATGTACGCGACAGCGGCAAATACGATACTGCCAACACCCGGAAGGCGCTCGCGGGAAGCGGTATAAGCTGCCATGAATGCGATGTCATGCTGATGATGCGCTATCTCGACTATGCCTTCGAAAAAGGTTTTCTGCCGCTCGCCGGTAGCGGCTTTCCGCTGGCCGAAATTTCCAGGACCGTCGTGCCGCGCGGTTTCATGGAACGGCTTTACGACGCGAAGCTGGTTTAAGCGCGTGCAGGGGCAGGGCGAGGGGGGATTCCTTCGCCCAACCTGTCGACCATGACGATATTCGGTACTTGACACATTCAATATATCCATTATTCTGGATTTATGGATAACAGTAGTGCAATCACCGCGCTTGGCGCGCTCGCCCAATCTACCCGACTGGAGACCTTCCGGCTTCTCGTGCGCCACGAGCCGGATGGCATTCCGGCCGGTGAGCTTGCGCGTCTTCTCGACGTTCCCCAGAACACGATGTCGGCGCATCTCGCCACGCTTTCCCGGGCCGGTCTGGTCAAGAGCGAGCGGCAAAGCCGGTCTGTCATCTATCGTGCCGATCTTGACGGGTTGCGCCTGCTGACCCTGTTTCTGCTGAAGGATTGCTGCGGTGGTTCGACCGAGCTTTGCGCGCCGTTGATTGCCGAGCTGACGCCCTGCTGCAGCCTGCAGGCGACGCCGTCATGAACGCCGCCTGGCTGGTGTCCACCATCTCTTCTGCTTCGATCGCGGGGCTTGCCAGGCCACCGATCTAACCACGGACCGAAACCATGACCGATAAGATCTATAACGTGCTCTTTTTGTGCACGGGCAATTCCGCTCGCTCCATTCTTGCCGAATCCATTCTCGCCAAGGAAGGTGAGGGGAGGTTCAATGCCTATTCGGCCGGTAGCCAGCCGAAGGGAGAGGTAAATCCTCACGCCCTGAGGGAACTGGCCGTGCTGGGTTATCCGACCAGCGGGTTCACCTCGAAAAGCTGGGACGTGTTTGCCGGACCTGATGCGCCACGGATGGATTTCATCTTCACGGTGTGCGACAGCGCCGCCGGCGAAGCCTGTCCGGTCTGGATCGGCCATCCGATGACTGCCCATTGGGGGATAGAGGATCCCGCCGCTACGGTCGGCTCTGAGATCGAGGTTCAGCGCGCCTTCGCGCAGGCCGCTCGTTTCCTCAAGAACAGGATCGCGGCTTTCGTCAGCCTGCCGCTGCAATCCATCGATCGTATGGCGCTGGAGACCCGGCTTCGACAGATCGGTGCATTGGATGGAACCACCAATCCTGAAGGAAAGTCGGCCTGATGTCCCTGTTCGAACGTTATCTGACCGTCTGGGTGTTTCTGTGCATTGTCGCCGGTGTGGCGCTCGGCCATCTGATGCCCGGTGTCTTTCAGCTCATTGCTGCGGCCGAGATCGCCAAAGTGAACATTCCGGTTGCGATCCTGATCTGGCTGATGATCATTCCGATGCTGCTGAAGATCGATTTCCGGTCTCTTTCGCAGGTCGGCATGTTCTGGCGCGGCATTGGCGTGACCTTGTTCATCAACTGGGCCGTCAAGCCGTTCTCGATGGCGCTGCTCGGCTGGTTTTTCATCGGCTGGCTGTTCCGCCCTTATCTTCCGGCCGGTGAGATCGATTCCTACATTGCCGGGTTGATCATCCTTGCCGCGGCTCCTTGTACGGCCATGGTCTTCGTCTGGAGCAACCTTACGCGGGGTGAGCCGCTGTTCACGTTGTCGCAGGTCGCGCTCAACGATGCGATTATGGTCGTGGCTTTTGCTCCCGTGGTCGGCCTGCTGCTCGGTCTTTCCGCCATTACAGTGCCGTGGGCTACGCTTCTTCTTTCCGTTGCGCTTTATATTGTCGTTCCGGTCATCCTCGCGCAACTGGTCAGGCGCCGGCTCATGGCTGACGGAACCTCACGGACGCTGGATTACGTTCTCGCGAAATTGCAGCCGATTTCGCTGGCGGCGCTGCTTGCGACACTGGTTCTTCTCTTCGCTTTTCAGGGCGAGCAGATCATTGCCCAGCCGGCCGTCATCGGCCTCCTCGCCATCCCCATCCTCATTCAGGTCTATCTGAATTCGGGGCTCGCCTACGTCCTGAACCGCATGACGGGTGAGCGCCATTGCGTCGCTGGGCCTTCCGCACTCATTGGCGCCAGCAACTTCTTCGAACTCGCGGTCGCGGCCGCCATCAGCCTGTTCGGGTTTCAGTCGGGTGCGGCGCTGGCAACCGTTGTCGGCGTCC
Source organism: Agrobacterium sp. ST15.16.055 (assembly GCF_027956555.1). Classification (NCBI taxonomy): domain Bacteria; kingdom Pseudomonadati; phylum Pseudomonadota; class Alphaproteobacteria; order Hyphomicrobiales; family Rhizobiaceae; genus Agrobacterium; species Agrobacterium sp. ST15.16.055. The sequence goes on along the minus strand of NZ_JAQKGN010000005.1, from coordinate 203,010 downwards.
TCATAGAAGTTCCGGTCATGCTTTCGGTCGTCTGGATCGTGAACCGCTCGAAGGACTGGTATGAGGCTGCACCCGCCGTTTCCCGAATGATAACGACCGAAAGGCAATGACCATGGACGCCACCATCTATCACAACCCGTCCTGCGGGACGTCGCGCAACACGCTGGCGCTGATCCGCGCGGCAGGGATCGAGCCGACCGTGATCGAATATCTGCGGGAACCGCCGACACGCGAGCAGCTTGCACGCATGATTGCGAATGCGGGGCTGACGGTGCGCGAAGCCATGCGCGAAAAAGGGACGCCTTATGCCGAGCTCGGTCTCGACAATCCGGACCTGACTGACGATCAGTTGCTCAATGCGATGATGGAAACGCCGATCCTCATCAATCGTCCCTTTGTCGTAACGCCACTCGGCACCAGGCTCGCCCGTCCTTCAGAGGTCGTGCTGGATATTCTGCCGAACACATTCAAAGGGCCGTTCTTCAAGGAGGATGGCGAGCAGGTCTTCGACAGTGAAGGAAAGCGCGTTGCCTGATAGTTTTCCCGCGTTGCAGGGGCATCACCTGCACAGCATCGACCCGGTGGCTCTGCGTCCGGCGTTTTCGACCCATAAACCACGCATCCTGATCCTTTACGGCTCGCTGCGCGAAGTCTCCTATAGCCGTCTGCTGGCATTCGAGGCCGGGCGGCTGCTCGAACGGCTCGGTTGCGAGGTTCGGATATTCGATCCGAAGGGCTTGCCTTTGCCCGATGAAGCGCCGGTCAGCCACGCCAAGGTGCAGGAATTGCGTGAACTTTCAGAATGGTCGGAAGGACAGGTCTGGGTAAGCCCCGAACGCCATGGCGCGATGACCGGCATCATGAAGTCGCAGATCGACTGGATTCCTCTTGCAATCGGTTCTGTACGGCCGACGCAGGGCAAGACACTCGCCGTCATGGAAGTGTCTGGCGGCAGCCAGTCCTTCAATGCCGTGAACCAGATGCGAATTCTCGGCCGATGGATGCGGATGATTACCATTCCAAACCAATCCTCGGTGGCAAAGGCCTATCAGGAATTCGACGCGGAAGGCCGGATGAAGCCGTCATCTTATTATGATCGGGTCGTCGACGTCTGTGAGGAACTGGTGAAATTCACGCTGCTGACGCGTGACGCTTCCAGCTATCTCACAGACCGATATAGCGAACGCAAAGAGTTGACAGATGAACTTGAGAAACGTGTTTCGCTAAAATCAATCTGACGGGCTGGGTTCGGTTCAACGTTTCGTGCTTTTCAATCGTGGTTGAATGCGGCTGAAATCCAGAGCCACAGCATCAAATAAGTTCCATAATCTATCTTATGCGATTAACAGCCTGGCTGAGGGTGGGTTCAAGGATGAAGTGCGACTTGCGAATGATACCAATGGGTTGTCACTCGCAAGGAACCTGCAATGAAACGCACCTACTCCCATATCGACATGGATGAAAGACGCAAGATCGCCCGCTGGCGTACGGCTGGCCTGACTGTTGACATCATCGCCGAGAAGCTTGGACGCCATCGCTCGACAATTTTCCGCGAGATCCGGCGCAATATGTTCATCGATGACGCGATCTCCAATCTGAACGGCTATTATTGTGTCACGGCGCATGACATGGCTTGCGAACGGCGGACCAAACTGCGCAAGCTGATGCGCTTCTCGCATGTCCGGCAATCTGTCATCGACCGGATCATGCACGGCTGGTCGCCACAGCAGATCGCTGGCCGGATGCGCCTTGAGCGGCATCCAGTGTCGGTTAGCCACGAAACCATCTACAAGTTTGCATACTCACCTGACGGCCAAGCGATCAAGCTGTGGCGGCACCTGCCGGAGCATCGAGCTCGGCGGCGACCGCGACATGCCAGACGCAAGCATGGCCAACGGTTTAGTCCGGAACTCAACATCCTGCGCCGCCCGGATGTGGTCGCCGATCGCAAGCAGTTCGGGCATTGGGAGTGTGACCTGATCCAGTTCCGAAAGAAGTTTGGAAAGGCCAACGTCACATCACTCGTTGAACGGGTCAGTCGCTTTGCAATCTTTCTGCGCAACAATGATCGGCAGTCTCGACCGGTCATGAACGGCCTTGTGCAAGCACTTCAGACCCTGCCCCACCTCGCCCGTCGTTCCATCACGTTCGACCGTGGCACGGAGTTCACCGACTGGCCTTACCTACAGGCGAGCATTGGCACCCAGACCTGGTTCTGCGACCCTCAATCGCCGTGGCAAAAAGGAACCGTCGAAAATACCAACAGGCGGGTACGGAAATGGCTTTCGAGAGAGGTCGATCCCTTATCCGTAACCGACGCGGATCTGATCGCGATCTGCAATCAGCTCAACGAGACGCCTCGTAAATGCCTCGGCTATCGGACACCAGCAGAGGTCTTCCGCAAGAAGCTGCTCGCACAACTAAGGCATACCGGATAGCTTCGTCCTGCCCGCAAGTCGCGCTTCAGCATGAACTCACATGATTTGAAGCCTGGAGATGGAGCGTTGAAACATCATCGTCCCATCCTTCGCCTCTTTCACGGCTTTATCATTCCGCCATGATAATCGAGCCGGTATGTCTCGACGTGTCCCCGGTAAATGCGCTCCAAGCCGGTGAAGGACTGGAACTCTCCGGCATTCGTGTCGACATAGACCAAATTCTCCACCGGGTGGGTGAAGCCGCCGAGAAAGCGGCCCTCACGATAGAGCGTGGAAAGCGACCTCTGGATGACCCTGCCGGCCGTGGCGCCATCGATCATGTCGGGCCGGAGGATGCGGCCGTAATAACTCATCGCCCACACCGCCGTTCCCTGATGCCAAACGACCTCCTGACCTATGAAATCGGTTCCCCCGAAATAGCTGTCGATATAGTGCCAGTCGCCGTTCCTATAACCGAGATCGTGCGATCCCTTGCGAGTGGGCGTCGCGGAGTTGTTGCCGCCGCCAACATACGTCGCGGACTTGGCCTGCACGATGAAATCTTCCAGCATGGGAAACCTTTGGGAAATAAGAACATAAAGTGAACATAGGTGATTTTTGGGATGTTCGCAAGTGCGCCCCTGCCCTGTGTCGAACCCGCATTTCAACAATGGCGGGCTTGGTAATCGCGGCGTTTGCGCTTAGAAGCATGGCAGGAATTATCCGAAAAGAGTGTCCATGCCGCAAAACCCGCAGATCTATGTCGATGCCGATGCCTGCCCCGTGAAGCCGGAGATTCTCAAGGTGGCGGAGCGGCATGGGCTGGAAGTGACCTTCGTTGCCAATTCCGGCCTGCGTCCGTCGCGCGATCCTATGGTAAAAAACGTCATCGTATCCGCCGGTTTCGACGCGGCGGACGACTGGATCGCCGATCATGCAGCCGAAAACGACATCGTCATCACCGCCGATGTGCCGCTGGCCGGCCGCTGTGTCGCCAAGGGTGCGCTGGTGACCGGGCCGACGGGCCGCGTTTTTGACCAGTCGAACATCGGGATGGCGACGGCGATGCGCGATTTTGGCGCGCATCTGCGCGAAACCGGTGAAAGCAAGGGATATAACGCGGCTTTTTCACCGCGCGACCGCTCGGCTTTTCTGGAGACGCTTGACCGTTTCTGCCGCCGTGTCAAAAAATGACGGCGACAACGGAGAGGCGCCACCCATGAACCCGGCCGCTATGAAAAGCAACAGCTATCGTCGCCATCAACCTTTCGTCATTGCTTTTTTGGTCGGCGCCGTGAGCCTTGGCCTGGCGCTGGTTTTTGCGCCGCCGCTGGCGATCGAGATCGCGGCCGTTCTGTTCTTCCTGACCTATCTCACCTTGATTGCATTTCGCCTGTCGGGGTTGACGGCGCAACATCTGAAGGCCCATGCCGATAGCGATGATCTGCCTGCGGTCGCCATCATCGCCGTCACGCTGCTTGCCGTTGCCGTCGCGGTGGTATCGCTGTTTCAGGCCCTCAATCATACGGGCGAAACGGTCTGGGCGCTGCTCATCGCCTTCGCCTCGGTGATCTTCGGCTGGCTGACCATACACACCATGACCGCCCTGCACTACGCTCATCTTTACTGGCGGCCGGCGATGGCCGACGGCAAGCCCCAGCATCGCGGCGGCATGGATTTTCCGGGGACGAAGGAACCCTGCGGCTACGACTTTCTCTATTTCGCCGTGGTGATCGGCATGACGGCGCAGACGTCGGATGTGGGCGTAACCACGACCGCCATGCGTAAGGTCACGTTGCTGCACTCCATCGTTTCTTTCTTTTTCAATACGGTTCTGGTAGCGGCGGCGGTGAATGCCGCCGTCTCGCTTGCGGGCTGAACCGATTTTCTTTTCAAGAGGACTGTCTTCATGAATATTATTTCGCAAAATACGGCCTTTGGCGGCATGCAGGGCGTGTTTTCGCATACATCGGAAACCCTGAAATCTGAGATGACCTTTGCGGTTTATGTGCCGCCGAAGGCGATCCATGAGCCCTGCCCGGTTGTCTGGTATCTCTCGGGCCTCACCTGCACCCACGCCAATGTCATGGAGAAGGGCGAATATCGCCGCATGGCGTCTGAACTCGAACTTATCATCGTCTGCCCGGATACCAGCCCGCGCGGCAATGACGTGCCGGATGAGCTGACCAACTGGCAGATGGGCAAGGGCGCCGGTTTTTATCTCGACGCCACGGAGGAGCCGTGGTCGGAGCACTACCAGATGTACAGCTATGTGACGGAAGAGCTGCCTGCCCTAATCGGCCAGCATTTCCGCGCGGATATGAGCCGCCAGGCCATTTTCGGTCATTCGATGGGCGGTCATGGCGCGATGACCATTGCGCTGAAAAACCCCGAGCGTTTCAAGAGCTGCTCGGCTTTTGCACCCATCGTTGCCCCCTCTTCCGCAGACTGGTCGGAACCGGCGCTGGAAAAATATCTCGGTGCTGACAGGACCGCATGGCGTCGCTATGACGCCTGCTCGCTGGTCGAGGATGGCGCACGGTTTCCCGAATTTCTGATCGATCAGGGCAAAGCCGATAGTTTCCTGGAAAAAGGCCTGCGCCCCTGGCTGTTCGAAGAGGCGATCAGGGGCACGGATATCGGCCTGACGCTGCGCATGCACGATCGTTACGACCACTCCTATTATTTTATCTCCACTTTCATGGATGACCATTTGAAGTGGCATGCGGAGCGGCTGGGGTAAGGATAGAAAGAAGGTTGGCGGCGCCCTTTAAGCGCCGCCGCTTCATATCTAACCTGACATTACGGGATACGGGCAATGACCTTGATCTCGAAATCGAAGCCGGCAAGCCAGTTGACGCCGACGGCGGTCCAGTTCGGGTAAGGCTTTTGGCTGAAAATCTCCTGCTTGACGGTCATGATCGTGCCGAACTGGTTTTCCGGATCCGTGTGGAACGTCGTCACATCCACAATGTCGTCGAAGGTGCAGCCCGCCGCCTCAAGCGTTGCCTTGAGATTTTCGAAGGCCAGCCGGACCTGTCGCCCAAAATCAGGTTCAGGCGTTCCATCGGCACGGCTGCCGACCTGGCCGGAAACGAAAAGAAGGTCACCGGATCGGATAGCTGCGGAATAGCCATGCTCCTCGTAAAGCGCATGCCTGTTAGCGGGGAAAATTGCTTCGCGTGCGGTCATTGTGAATCTCTCTTTTGGCTGGAGTGGTCATGGACGCGAGAAGCGTTGCTCTTATTCAAAGAAGGCTTCGGACGTCCATTTACATACGTTACGTATGCCAGATAATTACATACGCGTCGCATGTCAATTATATATACGCGACGTATGTGAGCTTAGAGGCACAGAAGATGCGCCCGATTGAAGCTTGAGATATTTCTGAAGCTGAGATGCGGACGAATAGCCGTCACGCCCTCGCCTTTTGTGTCCTGCTTATGGAAACAGAGCCGTCGCAAGCGTCGTCGGAGCGCGCCGGTTCAGCCTGAATTCGCGGATCACGCGTTCGGCGACGCCATAGGCAAGTTCCTGCTCTATTGACTGATCGTCGAAGCTGACGACGGTGGCGGTGAATTTGGCTTCTGCAATTACCTCTCCCGTCGCAACGGCGGCGGCGCGGACGATAATCTTGGCTGACGCCCTTTCCCCGAACAGGAAGGGACCGCGTGTAACGGATGCAAGTCGGATGGTCAGCACCACGCGCGGCCTTGTTTCTCCACGCGCCGTGGTTTTGATCGCATTTTGCACCTGCGCATGGATGGACTGCATCAGCGCCGGGGCGACATCCGGGCGTGCCGCGACGAACGCGCCGCGCACGTCATAAAGCAGCCGGTCGGTATTAGTCGCTTCCGGTTCCAGCCTGAAAGACATGAGCACGAAACACGCCAGCACAAGAATGCCAAGGCGTTTTAGCGTGGTAATCATGATCAGCGGCTCCCCTAACGTGAGGTAGCCACATGTTCGACGATCAGGGTTAGAAAAGCGTTAAGAGGCGCTCTTCAGCGACTCCAGAACATTGAGGGCCGCGCGCATGTCGACAAGCCTGACGGCGCGGCGCTCCAGCGCCTCCTCGTCCTCGCCCCATTGCTCGGCGGTCCAGTCCTCGTCCAGATGGGCGAGCGCCCATGTTTCTTCCAGCTTCAGCTGCCCTTCCGCGAGCGCCAGCGCCAAAATGGCTGAGCCGGTCAGAGACGTCATGGTGTGTAGAGCGGCAAGCGCAATCGGTGTGTCGTATTTCTTCAGCGTTACCGCAAAAGCGGCGATGGCTTCGCGCGGCTGGTCCTGATGCATCACGCCTTCTACGAGAAGGAAACGCGCGCCGAGCACATTGGCCGCCCAGTCCAGCACGGGATCCCAGTGGTCCGCCTGCCGCGCAACCAGCGCTTCCGGGTCGCCGGCCCTGTAGCAGAGGAGATCGGAAGAAGAAAAACGAAGTACGTCCTCAAAAACCGCCTGCGTGTCGTTGGCGACGCCATCAATGGCCGTGTTCACATGCCGAGAGACGGGCATGACCACCGGATTGACCACGTCTTTCTGGGCGTCCCATTCATCGCGAAGCAGTTCCGCCAGCGCACGCGTCGGGACGGTCAGCGGCTTCTTGGCTGGAGTGCGCAGCGGCTTGCCATCGAGAAGGATGGTAAAACCGCCCTCCTCCGCCCCGCCGAAGGTGACATCCTTGTAGAACCGCTTCGGCAGAGGCTTCTGCATCTGGATCTGCGCGCGCAGGATCGGGTCGGGATGGCTCAGGCCCTCCGAAAGGTCGTTCAGGAGATCACGCATGGCACGTCCTCGTCAGTCGGATAGAAAGGTTATTCAAGAATATCGGCCGGAACATAGGCCTGAATTTCGCGCGGGTGGTTGACCACCGCATCGGCGCCCGCCTTCCAGAGATCGTCGACCGAGGCATAGCCCCAGGCGACGCCGATTGCTTTTGCGCCCGCAGCCTTGGCCATCTGCATGTCGTAAATCGCATCGCCTATTACGACAGTATCGGCCGGAACCATGCCGGTTTCATGGCAGCATTCCATCACCATGGCCGGATGCGGCTTGGAGGGGCAATCATCCGCCGTACGCGAAACGATGAAGTGATCGGCAAGGCCGTGGGTCTGCAGTATATGGGTAAGACCGCGCCGGCCCTTGCCGGTCACCGCCCCGATCAGCACATCGTCACGTTTCGAAAGCGCATCGATCAGCGGGGCGATACCGTCGAAAAGCGGCACGGTCATTTCCGAGCGCTCCCGCAGGGGATGATAGATTTCCCTGTAGCGTTCTGTCATCGCCTGCGCCTCGTCATCCACATGTGTCTTGCCGAGCATGCGGGCGATGGCAATATCGAGCGTCAGTCCGATGATCGCCTTGGTTTCGGAGATATCGGGGCGCGGCTTGCCGAAATCAGCGAAAGTGTCTGCCATGACGGCATGGATCAGGCCGGCGCTATCCACCAGCGTTCCGTCGCAATCGAAAAGAACCAGTTTCATGGGCTGTCAGTCTTCCCTATCGCCATCGGCCACGTCGAGACCGAGCAGGTTCCAGGTTTGCACCATATGCGGCGGCAGGGGTGCGCTGACCCGAAGCCGGCCGCCATTCGGATGCGGAATATCGATGTGGCGCGCATGCAGATGTAGGCGCTTCTGGATGCCGCCCGGAAAATCCCAGTTCGGATCGTCGATGTAATATTTGGGATCGCCGATGATCGGGTGGCCCATATGCAGCGCGTGCACGCGAAGCTGATGGGTGCGGCCGGTATAGGGTTCCATTTCCAGCCAGGCGAGATTCTGCGCGGCGGTATCGATGACGCGGTAATAGGAGACGGCGTGATCGGCCCCCTCCTCGCCATGGATGGCGATACGCATACGGTCGCCATCCATCGTCTGTTCCTTGACGAGCCAGGTGGATATCTTGTCCTGATGTTTGCGGGGCACGCCCTTGACCAGTGCCCAATAGGTCTTCTTGGTGTCGCGCTCGCGGAAGGCGGCGGTCAGCTTCTGCGCAGCGCCGCGGGTGCGGGCAACCACCAGCACGCCCGACGTGTCGCGGTCCAGGCGGTGTACCAGACGCGGCTTTTCGCCCTTCTGGTTGGTCCAGGCTTCCAGCAGCCCGTCAATATGGCGAGTGACGCCGGAGCCGCCCTGCACGGCGATGCCGGCCGGCTTGTTGAAAACGAAGACCTTGTCGTCTTCATGCAGCAGCATGCGCGCGAGAAGCTCCCCATCTTCGGAATGTTTGAGATCCTTCGATCCGATCGGGCCGCTTTTGACCTTGAGATCGGAATCGACCGGCGGAACGCGCACCATCTGTCCCGGCTGCACGCGCGCATCCGTCTTCACCCGGCCGCCGTCCACACGCACCTGGCCGGAGCGCAGAAGCTTCTGCAGCTGCCCGAAACCAAGTCCCGGATAATGAATCTTGAACCAGCGATCGAGGCGCATACCGGCCTCGTCGGCCCCGACCTTGATGTGCTCGATACCTGCCATGAAATTTCCAGTCTTTCTGTCCTGATCGCGCGCCCTGTTCGCCAGCGCGCCGTTTGGACCAAGCCTTTAGAACAAACTGCGGCCCAAGGCCAGCCCGGCGAAAACCGCAGCGATGGAAACCACAAGGCTTGCAAGCACGTAAACGGCGGAAAGCCCGAGTGTGCCGCGTTCGAACAGCGAGACCGCATCGAGCGAAAACGACGAGAACGTCGTAAAGCCGCCGAGCACGCCGGTGACGAGAAACAGGCGCATTTCCATTGACGCGTTCAGCCGTCGCGCCACCAGCTCCACCAGAAAGCCGATCATGAAAGAACCTGCCACGTTGACAGCCAGCGTTCCCCACGGGAAGTGCGCTCCCGCCAGCCGAACGCTCCAGACGCCGACGAGATAACGGAAGACGGAACCGATTGCGCCGCCTGCTGCGACAAGAGCGATATTGATCATGGGATGATGTCTCCGGGAGTTGCCGGACCGGGCAGTCCGACGCATTTCTAGACCAAGGCAACCGCTGGCGAAACCCCCTCGTCGGCTGCTTTCATCGATTAAAATACGATTAAATTGCAGTGTCGCGATTTAGCCTTCCAACAAGATGCGAGTGCTAATATTCGGTTTTCAGGGTCGCCAAGATGACCGGGGGTTGGATGACACAGGTTCTTTCTGTTTCTGCGAATACGGCAGCCTACGCGCTGGAAGCCGTGAAGCCGTCGCAGCGCGCTCCGCGCAAAACCGAAATCGAAGACGCCATTCACGAATTGGCACGCAAGGCCGAACGTGGAGAGGACTTCCAGCTTCGCGGCATGATGACGGCAATCAAGCCGCCGGCCTTGGCACTCTATTTCCTGACGGTTGCCAGCCAGCGCCAGGAGCAACAGGCAACGCTGGAACAGGCCCAGCAGGCATATGAGGATAATGAAGGAAATAAATTTATTTAATATCACGTGTTTATAATAATTTCCGTATCCATTTTATGATAAATTTCCGTATCCATTTTATGATATATGTCAGTTTGATTTCACGCGTTCAGGTTGCCGTCAGTTAGATTTCCTAATCCTCCGACATCCACTGGAGGAACATCATGACATCATTGATCCGTTACGCCACCGTCTTCGCAGCAGTGCTGACAGTCTCTGCGCCGGCTTTTGCTGCCACCACCATCAAGGTAACCGAAGGCGGTGAAGGCGGAGGTCCCATGACGCTCGTCTTGGACCAGAAGACGGTCAAGGCAGGGGACGCGGTATTCCAGGTCCATAATGACGCAATGAGCGAACAGCACGAGATGATCCTCGTAAAGCTGAAGTCGGCCGATGAGAAAATCCCTCTCAACACAGCCAAACATCGCGTCGATGAAAAGCAGTTGAAGAGCCTTGGCGAGGTGGCAGACCTCAAGCCCGGTGGCGATGGGCAGTTGAAGGCGAAGCTGACGCCCGGGGCCTATCTTCTCTTCTGCAACATCAAGGGTCACTACGAAGCAGGCATGCAGGCCAGGCTAACCGTTACAAAATAAGAATGGCCGACTAACTGAGGCTGCCGGATGGGTATTGCGTTCCGGCAGCCTCTTTTTATCGTCAGTTGTGCTGGTGTTCGCCCTTGGCCTCACCGCCCTTGGCTGCGCCCGTCGAGAGGGTAATCTCGACTTTACCGGCCTTCTCAAAGACCAACGTCACCGGCACCTTGTCGCCTTCGGCAAAGGGTTTCTTCACATCGAAGAACATCATGTGCAGGCCGCCGGGCTTCAGTTCCACCGTCTGGCCGGCGGGAATGACGATGCCGTCATCCAGCTTGCGCATTTTCATGACGTCGTTGACCATGGCCATCTCGTGGATTTCAGCGCGACCGGCGGAAGAGGATTCGACCCCAACCAGCTTGTCGTCGCTGTCGCCGGTGTTCTTGATGGTGACGTAACCGCCTCCGACCGGCTGGCCCGGTAGCATCGCCTTGGTTGCGCCATCGGATACTTCGAGGTTGCCGGCCTTCACGACATCCATATCCATGGCCATGGCGGAATGATCGTGCCCACCGGCATGTTCCGACTTCGCGGTTACCTTGATGGTCGGCGCCGGGCTTTTCAGCGAATGCGGATCGACACCGGCGGCTGCGACTTCATCCCAGGAGACCTTGCCCTTGTCGTCGCAAAGCTGCGTCACCTTGAACGGCAGGTCCTGCCCCACTTCAACGCCGGAGATTTTGCCCTGCACGGCGAAGGTGTCGTAGAACTCGTCCGGCAGGTTGCCACCTTTCCAGCGGATCTCGACCGGTCCGCTTTTAATCTCCTTGCCGTGGTTCTTGTAGGTCTTCTGGTAGTCGCCCTTGATGATTTCCAGTTCCCAGCCGGCCTTGGGCTGCGGCTTGGCGGAAATGAATCCTTCCGGCAGCTTGATCTGAACTTCGGTCGTGGCGAGCCCGCCGTCGCAGCCATGCGGCACCTGGAGGGCCGCGACGACGGTGCTTTCCTGTTCGGCCGAACCGTCAACGAAGGTGGCGTGGGCGAAAGCCTGCGCGGTCGATAACGAAGCGACGAAAAGGCTGCATGTGATGATCTTGGTAGTTTTCATTTGCTTGTCCCTGCGACTGCTCTCCCTCTGGGTCCGCGCAGCCGCTCCGTGCCGCCAAAGGCGGCGATGATACCGTAAAACGAATAATCAGTCGGACAGGGTTGGCGGGCCGCGCGCGGCGGGTTTCTGGATCGTCAGCACGGAGCGGAAGCTCCATTCCGAAGGCAGGCGATTGTCGAGCCAGGCAAATTCAGTCCTCAGCCAGCCAGCCGTATCGGGCGTCGGCAGAAGAATGGACGAGGCCAGGAGGCAGGCCTCGCAGAACAGGATGGCGTCGCGGGAATGGGCGGGGCCTTCCTTGGTATGGGAAGCGTTGACGCCGTCGCTATGACCAAAACAGATTTCCGCCAAGGTGCCGTCCGGCAGCCGGTAACTCTCGTCAAGGACAACCTGAGAGCTGAGGGCAAGCGCGGGCTTGTGGGCAAAACCGAGCGACAACATCAGGGCAGCGCAGAAAATGCGAAGCATCTTCTCCAATTCTGCCAGCCGTCTCTTTCGATCTGTATCCATACTCTACGCGATATCTCGCTTTCCTGCCGATTTCAAAGGGGAATTTTGCCGCAGGCTCGATAGTTGCGAGGGAACAATCAATGCAAGCCGGCATTTTTCTGCTGGAGCCATCGTTTCAAAGGAGGCAACCATGCCAGCCAAATCGAAAGCCCAGCAGAAAGCCGCGGGTGCAGCTCTCGCCGCCAAACGCGGCGAAGTGAAAAAATCAAGTTTACAAGGCGCTTCAAAAAGCATGGAGAAGTCTATGACAGAAAAGGAACTTGAGGATTTTACCTCGACGAAACGGAAGGGCTTGCCGGAGAAAAAATCCGATTAGCATTGCATCTTTACGCTGGCCGAATCCCGGTCGCTGAAACGCATCTGCAAACCTTTCGACGAGACGGCTGCTATGACGATGGCGCAGATGGAGCAAGAATCTGTTCAGATGCGTCATTTGGTCCTTGCCAATAGCCGGGCTTCGAAGATAATGAGCGTCGCATCATCGTTGGGAGAAACCGCTTCACTGCGGTGCCGAAGGAGCAACCGCCCCGGAAACTCTCAGGCAAAAGGACCAGCGGTGACGACGGAACTCTGGAGAGAAGCCACCTTGATCTAAAGGACGGCTCGCCGAAGGGATAACAATCTCAGGCGACAAGGACAGAGGGGGCTCTTGAACCGGCGCTTCGCGCCATGACCTGAGCCCGCGCGATATATCGCGCAACCCTGGAGGCGTCCTTGGACGATACCGCCGCGCTGAAAACCACGCCGCTGCATTCCCTGCACCTATCGCTTGGCGCCCGCATGGTGCCCTTTGCCGGTTACGACATGCCGGTGCAATATCCGACCGGTGTGTTGAAGGAGCATCTTCAGACCCGCACCTCCGCCGGCCTGTTTGACGTGTCCCATATGGGCCAGGTGATCGTGAAGGCGAAGTCCGGCAACAATGAAGATGCCGCGCTCGCCCTCGAAAAACTGGTGCCGGTGGATATTTTCGGCCTGAAGGAAGGCCGGCAGCGGTACGGTTTCTTCACCGACGAAAACGGCGGTATCCTCGACGACCTGATGATCACCAATCGCGGCGATCATCTTTTTGTTGTCGTAAACGCCGCCTGCAAGGATGCCGATGTTGCCCATATGAAGGCGCATCTTTCCAATGCTTGCGAAATAACGCTTCTCGATGACCGGGCGCTGATCGCGCTTCAGGGACCGCGCGCGGAAGAGGTGCTGGCGGAGCTTTGGACAGGCGTATCCGACATGAAATTCATGGATGTGCAGGAAGTGCCGTTGCATGATGTGCCCTGCATCGTCTCCCGCTCCGGTTATTCCGGCGAGGACGGTTTTGAAATCTCCGTGCCTGTGGACAAGGCAGAAGAGATCGCCAAGGCCCTGCTCGAACATCCCGATTGCGAAGCCATCGGGCTTGGCGCGCGCGACAGCTTGCGTTTGGAAGCTGGCCTTTGTCTTTATGGCAACGATATCGATACCACGACCTCCCCCATCGAAGCCTCGCTCGAATGGGCGATCCAGAAGGCGCGCCGCGCCGGCGGTGATCGCGAAGGCGGTTTTCCGGGGGCGGAACGCATTCTTGGCGAACTCAAGGACGGCACATCGCGCCGGCGTGTCGGTCTGAAGCCGGAAGGCAAGGCCCCGGTGCGTGGCCATTCGAAGCTTTTTGCGGATGCCGAAGGCAAGACGGAAATCGGTGAAGTCACCTCAGGTGGTTTCGGCCCCTCGGTCGAAGGTCCCGTCGCCATGGGTTACGTGCCAACGGCTTACACAGCTCCCGGCACGGTGATCTTCGCGGAAGTGCGTGGCAAATATCTGCCCGTCACGGTCGCCGTCCTGCCCTTCATCAAGCCCACTTATAAACGCTAATCCTCATTCCATCTCCGGAGAGAACACGATGCTGAAATTTACCGCAGAACACGAATGGCTGAAGTTCGAAGGCGACGTCGCCACCGTTGGCATTACCAGCCACGCCGCTGAGCAGCTTGGCGATCTGGTTTTTGTCGAATTGCCGGAAGTGGGCGCCACCTTCGCCAAGGATGGCGATGCTGCGACCGTTGAATCCGTTAAGGCTGCGTCCGATGTCTATTGTCCGCTGGATGGCGAAGTGGTGGAAATCAACCAGGCCATCGTTGATGATCCCTCGCTCGTCAATTCCGATCCGCAGGGCGCCGGCTGGTTCTTCAAGCTGAAACTCTCCAATCCGGCCGATGCCGAGACGCTGCTCGACGAAGCAGCCTACAAGGAGCTGATCGCGTAATGACGACGCCCACCGAATTCCATTTTACCGACTACCAGCCCTATGATTTCGCCAACCGGCGTCACATCGGGCCGTCGCCGTCGGAAATGGCGGAGATGCTGAAGGTTGTCGGCTATAAGAGCCTCGACGCACTGATCGACGCCACCGTCCCCTCCTCCATCCGCCAGAAGGTGCCGCTGACCTGGGGTGCCGCGCTGACCGAACGCGAGGCGCTCGACCGCCTGCGCGAAACGGCCAACAAGAACCAGGTGCTGACCTCGCTGATCGGCCAGGGTTATTACGGTACGATCACGCCCCCGGTCATCCAGCGCAACATTCTGGAAAACCCGGCATGGTACACGGCTTACACGCCCTACCAGCCGGAAATCAGCCAGGGCCGCCTTGAGGCGCTCTTGAACTACCAGACTATGGTCTGCGATCTGACCGGTCTCGATGTCGCCAATGCATCGTTGCTCGATGAAGCGACGGCCGCCGCCGAAGCCATGTCCATGTGCCAACGCGTCGCGAAATCCAAGGCGACCGCCTTCTTCGTGGACGCCAATTGCCACCCACAGACCATCGCGTTGATTGAGACCCGTGCGGCGCCGCTCGGCTGGAAGGTGATCGTCGGCAATCCCTTTACCGATCTCGATCCTGTCGACGTGTTCGGCGCGATCTTCCAGTATCCCGGCACACACGGCCATGTCAGCGATTTCTCGGGCCTGATTTCCCGTCTGCACCAGACGGGCGCGATCGCCGCGGTTGCCGCCGATCTGCTGGCGCTGACGCTGCTGAAATCTCCCGGCGAAATGGGTGCTGACATCGCCATCGGCACCTCGCAACGTTTCGGCGTTCCTGTCGGTTACGGTGGCCCGCATGCGGCTTACATGTCGGTCAAGGACGCGCACAAGCGTTCCATGCCCGGCCGTCTGGTCGGCGTCTCCGTCGATGCGCGCGGCAATCGCGCCTATCGCCTGTCGCTGCAGACGCGCGAGCAGCATATCCGTCGCGAAAAGGCCACTTCCAACATCTGCACGGCGCAGGTGCTGCTGGCCGTCATGGCCTCCATGTACGGCGTCTTCCACGGCCCGCAGGGCATCAAGGCGATTGCCCAGCAGACCCACCAGAAGGCCGTTTTGATGGCCAAGGGCCTGGAGAAACTTGGCTACGTCATCGAGCCGGAAACCTTCTTCGACACCATCACCGTCGAAGTCGGCCATATGCAGGGCGTCATCCTGCGCTCGGCCGTTGCGGAAGGCGTGAACCTGCGCAAGGTCGGCGCGACCAAGATCGGCATGAGCCTTGACGAGCGCACGCGTCCCGCGACGCTTGAGGCGGTCTGGCGCGCATTCGGCGGCAATTTCTCGATCTCGGATTTCGAGCCGGAATATCGCCTGCCGAAGGAACTGCTGCGTACCAGCCAGTACATGACGCATCCGATCTTCCACATGAACCGTGCCGAAAGCGAGATGACCCGGTACATCCGCCGTCTTTCGGACCGCGATCTGGCGCTCGACCGCTCGATGATCCCGCTCGGTTCCTGCACCATGAAACTGAATGCGACAGCGGAAATGCTGCCGATCACCTGGCCGGAATTTTCCGACATCCATCCCTTCGTGCCGGCCAATCAGGCGCTCGGTTACAAGGAGATGATCGACGATCTCTCCGAGAAGCTTTGCTCGGTGACCGGTTACGACGCCTTCTCCATGCAGCCGAATTCCGGCGCGCAGGGGGAATATGCGGGGCTTCTGACCATCCGCAACTATCACTTGGCCAATGGCGACAGCCATCGCGATATATGCCTCATTCCAACGTCCGCCCATGGCACCAACCCGGCCTCGGCGCAGATGGCCGGTATGAAGGTGGTGCCGGTGAAGGCACGCGATAACGGCGACATCGATATCGATGATTTCCGCGCAAAAGCAGAGCAGTATGCAGAAAACCTCTCATGCTGCATGATCACCTACCCGTCCACCCACGGCGTGTTTGAGGAGACTGTTCGCGAGATTTGCGAGATCACCCACAAGCATGGTGGACAGGTCTATCTCGACGGGGCCAACATGAACGCCATGGTCGGCCTCGCCCGTCCCGGCGATATCGGCTCTGACGTTTCGCACCTCAACCTGCACAAGACCTTCTGCATTCCGCATGGCGGCGGCGGCCCGGGCATGGGACCTATCGGCGTCAAGGCGCATCTGGCGTCGCACCTGCCCGGCCATCCGGCGACGGACGGTCGTGAAGGTGCGGTGTCTGCCGCGCCGTTCGGCTCGCCGTCGATCCTGCCGATTTCCTGGAGCTATTGCCTGATGATGGGCGGCGAAGGGCTGACGCAGGCGACCAAGGTGGCGATCCTCAACGCCAACTACATCGCCGAACGGCTGAAGGGCGCTTACGACGTACTCTACAAGTCCGAAACCGGACGTGTGGCGCATGAGTGCATCATCGACACCCGGCCCTTAGCGGACAGCTGCGGCGTGACGGTGGACGATGTCGCAAAGCGCCTCATCGATTGCGGTTTCCATGCACCGACCATGAGCTGGCCGGTTGCCGGTACGCTGATGATCGAGCCGACCGAATCCGAGACCAAGGCGGAAATCGACCGTTTCTGCGATGCCATGCTGGCGATCCGTGAGGAAGCCCGCGACATCGAGGAAGGCCGTGCGGACAAGAGCAACAATCCGCTGAAGAACGCGCCGCACACGGTGGAAGACCTCGTCGGCGAATGGGATCGTCCCTATAGCCGAGAAAAGGGCTGCTTCCCGCCCGGCGCCTTCCGCATCGACAAATACTGGTCGCCGGTCAACCGCATCGACAACGTTTATGGCGACCGCAACCTCATCTGCACCTGCCCGCCAATGGAGGCCTACGCCGAAGCGGCGGAATAAGGCAACGGTGCAAGCCGACACGCGAAGGCCCGGAGCAATCCGGGCCTTTTCCGTCAAGGCGACATTTTCGCTATCTGGCTCACGCTTCCACATGGTTGATCCCGGCATGTCCCGTGTTAAACAGATGACGCTGCGACATGGGGATGGAGTTGGAATGCGTCTGATTTGCCTGAACGGTTGGGGCGGAAAGCTCCACGATGAACTTGTCCCTTATATTATCTCGTCCGACCCCGATATCTTATGTCTGCAGGAAGTGGTGCACACACCGGTCGCCACACAGGACTGGCTGAGTTACCGTGATCACGGCATCGAACTACCGCAGAGGGCGAATTTCCTGCGTGATGTCGCCGAGGCCTTGCCGGATCATGTGGCGATATTTTGCCCTGCGGCGCAGGGCGATCTCTGGCAGGGCGAGACTCGATATTCTTCCCAATGGGGACTGGCGACATTCGTACGCAAGTCCATAGCCATCGTTGCGCAGGCGCAGGGGTTTGTGCATGGAGCCTTCTCCGCGGATGGATATGGCGATCATCCACGTTCACGCACGGGCCATGCCATCAGGGTTTTTGACTTCACGACCGGTCAGCCCGCCGTTATCGCCCACATGCACGGCCTGCGAGATCCCAACAACGGCAAGCACGACACCTCCGACCGTCTGGCGCAGGCAAAACGTCTCGTCCAACTTGTAAAAAACATTGCGGAGGATGGCGACAGGATCGTCGTCTGCGGCGACTTTAATGTCCTGCCAGAGAGCGAAACCTTTGCCATACTCGAGGAGTTGGACCTCGTCGAGCTTGTCACCACACGCGGCTTTACCGATACTCGGACGTCACACTACCCCAAACAGACCCGCTATGCGGATTACGTGTTGGTCAATGAGGCCGTGAAAATCGACTACTTTGACGTGGTGAAAAGGCCGGAAGTATCGGACCACTGCCCCCTGCTCCTGGAATTCCACTGACAATTGGGTTGCCTTTCTCGACATCGTCATTTGCTCGATCAACGCACCAGCCTTATATCGCTCGTTACCACCGTCTTGCCTGTCTTTCCATCCTTGTCCGTGGTGCGCAGCCGCAGGCCGTTATCGCCGATTTTCTCTATGGTCATGGCGGCGGTACGGTCACCATTGATGTCGCGTTGCCAGCGGACAGTGAGATTGATCGCATTTCCCCGGCGATTACCAGCGAGCGCGGAAGGGCGGCCGGAAGGTCCCGTGTAAGTGCCGCTGTAACGCGCACCGCTTGCTGCCAGATCGGCGGCGATGGAGCGTTTTACCACGAGGAGTCCGCGGCAGGTTCCGGACATGCGCAGCGCCGTTTGCCGAGCGTTGGAATTCAGCGTGCAATTTACGGTGATTGCCGGCCTGCCTATGCGGGTTATCACCGTCCCCTTCCCGATCCACGTGCCCTGAAGCGACGACAGAAAGGTGCTTTCATCGGCGGCGGCTGGCCGCATGGCAAAAAAACCTGCCGTAATGGCAATGATCGTGGCCCTGATTGTTCCTGTTCTCATCATGGAGCGGTTACGTCGGTTTGGTTTCGTTCAAACGCTAACGCGCCATCGCGCTCGGATGTTCCATCGCGATGATGCCGCACAGGTCACCCAATCGGCTTTATAAACAAAAAAGGAGGCCCAAAGGCCCCCTGGTCTTTATTCAATTGTATGGAAATCCGGCGTCAACCGACGAATGCCCGCTCGATCACGAATTCGGCCGGCTTGTTGTTGGCGCCTTCGTTAAGGCCTGCCTTTTCAAGCAATTCCTTGGTGTCCTTGAGCATCGCCGAAGAACCGCAGATCATGCCGCGATCGACGTCGGGATCGAGCGTCGGCACACCAAGATCAGCAAACAGCTTGCCGTTCTCGATCAGCGTGGTGATGCGGCCCTTGAAGGGGTAATCTTCGCGGGTGACGGTCGCATAATGCTTCAGCTTGTCGCCGACGATCTCGTTCAGGAATTCGTGGTTGCGGATTTCCTCAACCAGATCGAAGCCGTATTTCAGCTCGGCCACGTCACGGCAGGTATGGGTGAGGATGACTTCCTCGAACTTCTCATAGGTCTCCGGGTCACGGATCAGGCTCGCAAAAGGCGCGATGCCGGTGCCGGTGGAGAACATGTAAAGCCGTCTGCCGGGCGTCAGCGCATCCAGAACCAGCGTGCCTGTCGGCTTCTTGCGCATCAGGACGGTATCGCCGGGCTTGATCGCCTGAAGATGCGATGTCAGCGGGCCATCCGGAACCTTGATCGAGAAGAATTCCAGTTCCTCGTCCCAGGCGGGGCTGGCGATGGAATAGGCGCGGTAGATCGGCTTGTCGCCGACCATCAAGCCGATCATGGCGAATTCGCCGGAACGGAAACGAAAACCCGCCGGACGCGTCATGCGGAAACGGAACAGGTGATCCGTATAATGCTCCACCGATAAAACCGTCTCGGCGTAAACACCGTCAGGTATCTTGATCGCGAAATCTTCCGTCTTGGCTGGCGCGTTCATTTCAGGTTCCGTCCATTCTTATTGGATGCGACATTCTCCGACCGGGCAATTATACCATTTTTGCTCCGGTTTGAAGGCATGAGAATGTCAATACTGCCATGTGCGTAGGAAATATGTATATAACACTCATATTTCCACGCAACGTGTCATAGAGACGCACGACGACGCCAGCTATAGGCCTCGCCGCCACTCGCCGGCTTGGCTGTCGGCTGATAATAAACCGGAATTTCCGGCAGGCGATTTTCGGACAAACGGCTGATGGCCGTGCCGTTCGTCACCGCAAAGCTGGTGAATCCGGTGCGTAGCATCAGCGGCACCTGATCGATCAGGACGTCGCCAACCGCCCTCACCTCGCCCGCAAAATTAAGACGGCTGCGCAGCAACGAGGCGTGGCTGAATCCGCGACCGTCATTGAAGGCCGGGAAGCTTACGGCGACAAGGTCGATACGGTCGAGATAGGGTCCGAGCCGCGTCACATCGTCGGCGGGCGTGATCAGAACACCGAGGCCGATATCGTTGCTTTCGGCGGCACGAACCAGAAAATCGGCAAGCGGCAGCACCGGCTTCTGCTCCGCTGTCGCTTTCACTTCTTCCGTTTCAATCACCCAGGGATCGTTTTCCACGAAGCCGTCGCGGTTCCAGATTTTTGTCATGGCATTCTCCTCAGGCGGCTTCTGCGGCGGAACCGTAAAGCGCGTGCTTGAACGGCTGCGGTCCAACGCGGCGATAGGCTTCAAGGAAGTTTTCTTCCTTCGAAAGGCGAAGCCCGAGATAGGTGTCAACGATGGTTTCGATGGCGTCGGTGACTTTTTCCGGCTCGAAGCCGCGGCCGATGATTTCACCGATCGAGGTGTTTTCATCACCCGATCCGCCAAGCGTGATCTGGTAGAGCTCCGCACCCTTCTTCTCAACACCCAGAAGGCCGATATGGCCGACATGGTGGTGACCGCAGGCATTGATGCATCCGGAAATCTTGATCTTCAGCTCACCGATTTCCGCCTGGCGCTCCGGCGAACCGAAACGGGTGGAAATTTCCTGCGCCACCGGAATGGAGCGCGCATTGGCGAGCGCGCAATAATCCAGCCCGGGACAGGCAATGATATCGGTGATGAGCCCGGCATTGGCGGTCGCAAGGCCAGCGCCTACCAGCGCGCGATAAACCGGCTCGAGATCGGCCAGCGCCACATGCGGCAGTATGATGTTCTGCTCATGGCTGATGCGGATTTCGTCGAAGGCATATTCCGCGGCGATATCGGCGACGAGTTCCATCTGCTCGTCGGTCGCATCCCCCGGAATCCCGCCGATCGGCTTCAGTGAGATCGTCACCATGCCGTAATCGGGATGCTTGTGCGGCGCGACGTTCTGCTCGACAAAACGGGCAAAGCCTTCATCTGCCCGTTTCCAGCGCGCCAGGCTCTCCCAGCCTTCCGGCCGGTCCTTCAGTGCCGGCGGCGCGAAATAAGCGGTGATTGCCGCGATATCGGCATCCGGAAGCTTCAACTCGGTGTTCTTGAGTTCGGCGAATTCGACCTCGACCTGGCGGGCCAATTCTTCAGTACCGGTCTCGTGCACGAGGATCTTGATGCGCGCCTTGTATTTGTTGTCGCGACGGCCATGCAGGTTATAAACGCGCATGATAGCCGTGGTGTAGGACAACAGGTCCTCTTCCGGCAGGAAGTCGCGGATTTTCTTGGCGATCATCGGCGTGCGGCCCTGTCCGCCGCCGACATAGACGGCGAACCCGATCTCACCCTTGTCGTTCTTTTTGAGATGCAGGCCGATATCGTGAACCTGAATGGCCGCACGGTCGCGTTCGGCGCCGGTGACAGCGATCTTGAACTTGCGCGGCAGGAAGGAGAATTCCGGGTGCACGGAAGACCACTGACGCAGGATTTCCGCATAGGGGCGCGGATCGGCGACCTCATCGGCAGCCGCGCCAGCGAAATGATCGGCGGTGACGTTGCGAATGCAGTTGCCGGAGGTCTGGAGCGCATGCATCTCCACGCCCGCCAGTTCGGACAAGATGTCCGGCGTATCGGAAAGGCGCGGCCAGTTGTACTGGATGTTCTGACGGGTGGTGAAGTGGCCGTAACCCCGGTCATATTTGCGGGCGATATGGGCCAGCATCCGCATCTGCTTCGAATTCAGCGTGCCGTAGGGAATGGCGACGCGCAGCATATAGGCGTGCAGCTGAAGATAGACGCCGTTCATCAGGCGCAGCGGCTTGAACGCATCTTCGGCCAGTTCGCCGGACAACCGGCGTTCGACCTGGTCGCGAAACTGCGCCACGCGGCCTTCAACAAATGCGTGATCGAACTCGTCGTAACGGTACATATTCTTCCTCAGACTGCGATGAATGCTGCATCGGCCGGCTTGTAACCGGCGGCATAGTGCATGGTCGGGCCGGCGGCGCGGATGCGTTCGCGAAGACGCGTCGGCCAAAGCTTGCCATTCTCCTCGACGACGTCGATGATGGCCACATCAACGACCTTGTTGGCGGAAAAATCCCGCTTGCCGATTTCCTCGAGCGAGGCGACCGCCTCCGCATGGCGGGCAACGATTGCGCCCTGCAGGTTCTCCGTCCACTCCCCGTTGGCATCGAGCCAGACGGCGATGCCATCGCTCAGCCGGTTGGCGGTCAAAACCTTGTCAGCCATTTACATACTCCCGTTTGAAATCCGCCGGCCGCACTGACGATGCAAGCGCCTCGGACCTGTCAAAATTAGCGCCCGCCACCGCATCGCCAATGATGACCATGACCGGGCCGGTCAGTTCATCGTGATATTCGAGTTCGGGCAGATCGTTCAGTGTGCCATGCAGCAGGCGGCGATCCGCGCGGCTGGCGTTTTCGATGACGGCGACGGTGGTTTCCACACCAAGCCCTGCATCGATCAGCCGCTTCGCGACCGAAGCAGCAACACTGCGGCCCATATAGACGGCGATGGTGGCGCCGGAAACCGCAAGCCGCGCCCAATCGGGCAGAACATCGCCCGCCAGATCGTGGCCGGTTGTGAAAATCAGAGATGAAGCGACACCGCGCAGAGTCAGCGGCAATTCGAAATCCGCAGCCGCGGCAAAGGCCGAGGTGATGCCGGGCACGATCTCATAGGCAATACCGGCCTCGCGCAGCGCCGCCATTTCTTCGCCCGCCCGGCCATAGACCAGCGGATCGCCGGATTTGAGGCGCACGACGCGCTTGCCATCTTTGCCGAGGCGCACCAGCAGGCGGTTGATCTCATCCTGCGATTTGCTGTGGCAGCCCTTGCGCTTGCCAACGGAGAGGCGCTCGGCGTCGCGGCGACCCATATCGACAATCGCCCGCGGCACAAGCGCGTCGTAAACGATCACATCGGCTTCCATCAGTACGCGCTGCGCGCGCAGCGTCAGCAGATCTTCAGCGCCCGGCCCCGCGCCGACGAGCCAGATACGGCCTTCGCTGCGTTCGGGCGATTGCAGCAGGCGGCCGACGGCCTGACGAGCGGAGAACGTGTCGCCAACAGCGACGGCATCCGCCACCTCACCTGAAAAGAACCGTCGCCAAAAATTGCGCCGCAAGGCGCCCTTCGGCACGTTCTCCTCGGCCGCATCACGATACTGCACGGCAAGGCGCGCAAGCTTGCCAAGCGAAGGCGACAGCATCTGGTCAATGCGGGCGCGGATCATCTGGGCGAGAACAGGCCCTGCCCCTTCCGTGCCGATAGCCACGGCGACGGGCGCGCGGGCGACGAGCGCGGGGGTAAAGAAATCGCAGAATTCCGGCTGATCCACCGCATTGGCAGGGATTTTCGCGGCGCGCGCGACGGTGACGATCTCACGGTCCAGCGCCTCGTCGCCGGTAGCGGCGAAGACCAGCGTGGCGCCTTCGACCAATTCGCCGGCGAAAGCCAAAGCCCGATGATCAATGCCGTTTTCGCTGATATAACGGGCAAAATCGGCTTCCGGCTGGTCGGCATAGGCAATGATATGCGCGCTGGTATTGGCGAGAAGCCTTACCTTCGCGAAGGCTTCATCGCCATTTCCGAAAACAGCGACCTGCTGCCCCTCGACCCGGAAGAAAGCGGGGAAGGTTGAAAGGCGGTCGCCAGCAGCGGAAAAATCATGTTCGTTGTGCATTGGATATATATCCCGCATTGCGGTGCAAGATTGAAGAAACAGAAATTCAAGCCTTTCCGGCACCTGGATTTTTATTTCTCGAAGACCCCGGTTTTGGAGGAAAACAAACCGGCGATGCTTTTCCACACCCGCGCTAGCCCTGAGAATCCCCTCGCAATCCCTTGACAAAGCGGGTCCCCACGCCGAACAAGGAGCGACAATCGACTGTCGATTTCCCCATGCGAAGACCGCTTTTTCTTAAAGCGGCACGAAGGAACAGACCCTTGACCAACCCCACCCTCGCCGCCCGCCTTCTCGATGTCATCGAACACGATATTCTGCCCTTGACGTCGAGGGGCGTCAGCCTTGGCAACAAGGTTTTCGGTGCGGCGATCCTGCGAAAATCGGACCTGTCGCTGGTTATCGCCGAGACCAATAACGAGCTGGAAAATCCGCTCTGGCATGGTGAAGTGCACACGCTGAAGCGGTTTTACGAGCTGGGCGAAAAGCCGAACACGAAGGAACTGATTTTTCTCTCCACCCACGAACCCTGCACCATGTGCATGTCCGCCATCACCTGGGCCGGTTTCGACAATTTCTATTCCTTCTTCAGCCACGAAGATTCCCGCGACGCTTTCGCGATCCCGCATGACCTGAAAATCCTCAAGGAGGTCTTCGGACTGGAACCGGGCGGCTATCGCCGCAACAATGCGTTCTGGAATTCGTATTTCATCGCCGATCTGGTGGAGCGTGAAGAGGACCCGCTGAAAACCGCGTTGAAAACGCAGACGGCCCGTATCAAGACCGCCTATGACGATCTTTCCACCAGCTACCAGTCGTCCAAGAGCGGCAACGATATTCCATTGAACTAAAGCTTTTCCGGCGGACGTGCGTGGCGGTTTTCCGTCCGGGCGATGCGCGGAAACAAAGAACGAAGGTTTGAGACATTATGGAAGCCTCGAAGGATATTTCCCGCCTGATCGAGATCATGGAAGCGCTGCGTCAGCCGGAAACCGGCTGCCCCTGGGACGTCGTGCAGACCTTCGAGACAATCAAGCCATATACGATCGAAGAGGCTTATGAAGTTGCCGACGCCATTGAGCGCAAGGATATGGACGATCTTTGCGAGGAGCTGGGCGACCTGCTGTTACAGGTGGTTTTCCATGCCCGTATTGCCGAAGAGCTGGGCGAATTCGCCTTCGGCGATGTGGTGCAGGCCGTCACCGCGAAGATGATCCGCCGTCATCCCCATGTCTTCGCCGTATCCGACGCCGACACGCCGGACGGCGTCAAACTGCAATGGGATCGCATCAAGGCGGAAGAGAAACGCGAGCGTGCAGAGCGACGCGCGCGACGGGGCATCACCGAGGATTTCAAGGCAGGCTTTCTGGGCGGCGTACAGCGTAGCCAGCCGGCGCTGACCGAGGCCCTGAAGCTACAGGAACAGGCAGCGCGTGCCGGTTTCGACTGGTCGAACCCCGCTCCCATTCTCGACAAGATCGAGGAGGAAATCGCGGAACTGCGTGAGGCGCTGGCGGAAGGAAAACCGGAAAAGGTCTCGGACGAGCTCGGCGATCTCATCTTTGCTCTCGTCAATATCGGCCGGCATGTCAAAGCCGATCCGGAAGATGCGCTGCGCGGTACGAATACGAAATTCCGCAGACGTTTCAATCACATCGAAACGTCGCTCACCCAAAATGGCGAAACGCTGGAAGAAGCGAGTCTCGAGAGAATGGAAGATCTCTGGCAGGCGGCGAAACGCATCGAACGTTCGCTTGATACGGTTTCTTCCTGATCGCAGGGATATGCGGTGGATCCGGTAAGGCACAGCTTTTCCACTATGACTGCCGAATGCATCTGGCAGCAGCGCAGCATCCGCAACCGTCACCCCGGATTTAGAGCGAGGTCCAGCGCGACCAGGTCTTTGATCGCAAAAGACTCTTCTCACAGCGCAGACGCGATAAGGCTGTATTCCGGCTCAAGGCCGGAATGACGGAGAGAGTTTGGCACAATGCAGGGAGCGCTCAGCGCTCCCAGTCTTCCCGCTCGCGAACCGTCGCTTTTCCAAGCTTCCGTTCCAGTTCGGCCGCTTGCGCTTCCGACAAGCGCACATCGAGCGCGACCGATCCGTCCTCGTGATCTTCACGATTGTCGACGATGGAATTGCTGTAGACCCAGGATATCAGCGGCAACTGCTCAACGGAAAGAACCACGGTGGTTTCCGTCAGAACACCGGAAAGACGCTTAGAAATCTCGTCCATCAGGGCATCGACGCCCTCACCCGTGATGGCCGAAACGGCGCGGATATCGGAACGACCTTCGGCGCGCTGCATGATGGCGTCATGCGCTTCCGGCTCCAGACGGTCGACCTTGTTCCAGACCTCGATGATGCGCTTTTCCGCTTCCTTCTCGTCAATGCCGAGGTCACCGAGAATACGCAACACATCCGCAGACTGGGCAGCATTGTCCGGATCGGACATATCGCGCACATGCAAAACGAGATCGGCTTCCAGCACCTCTTCCAGAGTGGCGCGGAAAGCGGCGACCAGATGCGTCGGGAGATCGGAAATGAAACCGACCGTATCGGACAGGATGACGGTGCGGCCATGCGGCAGCTTCATGCGGCGCAAGGTCGGGTCGAGCGTGGCGAACAGCATATCCTCCGCCAGAACGCCAGCGCCGGTGATGCGGTTGAACAGCGTGGATTTGCCGGCATTGGTGTAACCGACCAGCGCGACGATCGGATGCGGCACCTTGCGGCGCTTGGCGCGGTGTAGCTGCCGCGTGCGCACCACCTGCTCCAGCTCGCGCTCCAGCTTGACGATGCGTTCCTGCAAAAGCCGGCGGTCGGCCTCGATCTGTGTTTCACCCGGACCGCCCATGAAGCCCGCACCGCCGCGCTGGCGCTCAAGGTGGGTCCAGCTTCGGACGAGGCGGCCCTTCTGGTAGTTCAGATGCGCAAGATCGACCTGCAGCGTGCCTTCCTTCGTGGAGGCGCGGCGGCCGAAGATTTCAAGGATCAGACCCGTGCGGTCGATGACCTTGCAATTCCACTGCTTTTCGAGATTGCGCTGCTGCACCGGGGTCAGCGGATGATCGACGATCACCAGGCCGGAATCGGTCTCATCGAGAAGATGACCGATTTCTTCGATCTTGCCGGTTCCGAACAGCGTGGCCGGGCGCGGCTGGTTCACCGGAACGATGAGACCCTGCGTCACTTCCAGATCGATGGCGAGCGCCAGTCCCTTTGCTTCCTCAAGCTTGGCTTCGACCGAACGGCCGGGGGTAGCCGGGCCGGCAGCCGCATCGCGGGTTTCGCGCTGCTTGAGGACCGGCACGAGGACGACCGCACGCATGTCGTCGCGGCGCTTTTCCTGCTCCGGAATAATCGATTCGTTCGAGGTGTCGCGCGTTGAAATGGGTTCAGCCTTGTCCAGAAAGAGGATTGAGGCCGACCGCATCCGCGCGGGCGGCCATGGGAATTAACCTGACGGCACGGGAAATGTTCCCGGTCCGGGTCAGTCTATGTCGAATATTCGTCGAGGGAGCCCGATCAGGCAGCGCCTTCTTCGCTTTCGAACATCTGCATAGGCTGGCCGGGCATGATGGTGGAGATCGCATGCTTGTAAACAAGCTGCGAATGACCGTCACGGCGCAGAAGCACGCAGAAATTGTCGAAGGAGGTGACAACGCCCGTCAGCTTGACGCCGTTGATCAGGAAAATCGTGAGCGAAATCTTTTGCTTACGAACGGTATTGAGGAAGAGATCCTGAAGGTTTTGAGAACGTTCCGCCATGGCGCCGCTTCTTTCTTTTTTGCCGGCAGGGATACCGGAAAATAATCAATCAATAATAAGCCGGCCGAGTCTTGTCCCCCGCTTGGCCGACCTCAAACTCTGGTATCAAATCGTGTTCCGTTCCGCAACGGTCAAAACAGCCGAATGAGTACGAGTATTGACCCACATTTTCAATTCGGGACAGTCAAAAATATTGTATCGACACACGGAAGAGTTGTTCAACATCGCGCACCGCATCGGCGGATGCAAACAGCACGACGCGGTCCTTCGCCTTGATTTTCGTGCTGCCATCCGGGCGGATCACCACGCCGTCGCGATAGATCGCCCCGATGCGCACACCCTCCGGCATGTCGATGTCGCGGAAGGACTGGCCGACCAGCGGCGACGTTTCCAACGCTTCCGCTTCGATCACCTCTGCCGAGCCGCGCTGGACGGCATAGACTGAGCGGATGCGCCCCTTGCGCACGTGCTGAAGCACGCGGGAGATCGTAACGGCCCGCGGGTTGATATAGGCATCGAGGCCCAGGGAGCGGGAGACATCGTGGAACGACGTACTGTTCAACAGCGCCAGATTCGATTTGCAGCCGAGTTGTTTGGCGATCACCGCAGCCAGAATATTGGTCTGGTCGTTATTGGTGAGCGTCACGATAAGATCGGCATCCTGAATATCGGCCTGCATGAGGATTTTCTGGTCAAGCGCCGAGCCATGCATGACGATGGTGTGGCTTAAGTGTTCAGATGCGGCAACCGCCCTGTCGCGGTCCGCCTCGATGATCTTCACCCGCGTTTTCGGCTGCAGTTCCTCGATCTTGCGCGCGACGAAGTGTCCGATATTGCCGGCGCCCGCAATCACGATTCGCTGCGCTTCCTGCTCCTCATGGCCGAAAAGACTTAAGGTGCGGCGGGCGTGATGGCGCTGGCAAATGACATAGGCAAGGTCGCCCACCCGCAATTGCTCGGAGGAATGCGCAACCTTGAGAACGCCGCCCCGGTAGACGCCCACTACCGTGGCGATGAGGTCGGGAAAGAGGCTGGAAAGCTGGTGCAGCGGCGTGTTGATGACCGGACAATCCTCCATGCACTCGATTGCCAGCATGGAGATCGTATCGTCTGCAAACCGAACCACATCGGTCGCGCCCGGAAAGGCGATGCGCCGCAGCACCATCTTGCCAACTTCGACTTCCGGGGAAATCGTTACATCGATGGACATGTTCTCGCGGCTGAAGAGATCGGCATATTCCGGCTTCAGATAGCTCTGGTCGCGGATGCGGGCGATTTTGGTCGGCACGCTGAACAGGGCATGCGCCACCTCGCAGGCGACGATGTTGATCTCGTCATGCAACGTCACGGCGATGATCATGTCGGCCTGATCGGCGCCGGCCTTGGCCAGCATGTCGGGATGGGCGCCATGACCGACGTAACCGCGCACATCCAGCGTCTCGGTAATGGCGGTGATGAGCGGCGCGGCGGTATCGATCACCGATACTTCGTTGTCCTCTCGAGACAATTGTTCGGCGATGCCGTAACCCACCTGCCCTGCGCCGCAAATGATAACTTTCATGCTGTCTCTCTGACGGAATAATCGGTTACGCCGAAGCGCCTTCTTCCCTTATACGCCGAGAGATTTCAGTTTGCGATGCAATGCAGACCGTTCCATGCCGACAAATTCCGCCGTTCGCGAAATATTGCCGCCGAAGCGGTTGATCTGCGCCATCAGATAGTCACGCTCGAACATCTCACGGGCCTCGCGCAGCGGCAGGGTCATGATGTGCTGATCGCCCTGCGCCGAAATCTTCGGCAGCATGTCGCCAATATCCGAGGGGAGCATGTCGGCCGAGATAGGCGCTTCGCCGCCTTCGGGACGGGCAAGAATCATCAGCCGTTCGATATTGTTGCGCAACTGCCGGATGTTACCCGGCCAGTCATGTGTCTGGAGAACGGCCATGGCGTCGTCACCGATCTTGCGCGGGCGGATGCCGGCCTGCTCGGAAATCTGGCGCATGAACATGTCCACGAGGAAAGGAATATCCTCGCGTCGTTCGGAGAGCGCCGGGACCTTCACCGGCACGACAGCGAGTCGATGATAAAGGTCTTCGCGGAACTGGCCTTCGGCGATCAGGCTTTCGAGGTGATGGGCGGTTGAGGAAATGATGCGCACATCCACCTTCACCCGCTTGCCGCCGCCGACGCGCTCGAACTGTTGGTCGACCAGCACCCGCAGGATCTTGTTCTGCGTTTCGCGCGGCATCTCGCCGACTTCATCAAGATACAGCACGCCGCGATGGGCTTCTTCCAGAGCGCCGACCTTGCGCGGCTGCCCGGGAAGTCCTTCCGTGCCAAAAAGCGCGATTTCCATGCGGTCCGGCGTGATCGTCGCGGCGTTAAGGGCGACGAAGGGTCCGCTCGCACGCGAGGACTTCTTGTGCACCATGCGCGCCACGAGCTCTTTGCCGGAACCGGAAGGACCGAGGATCATTATGCGGCTGTTGGTGGGAGCAACCCGGTCGATAGTCTGGCGAAGCTGCGACACCGCAAGCGACGCGCCGACGAGTTCAACCGCGTCACCGGTGCGCTTCTTGAGTTCCTGAACCTCACGCTTGAGCTTGGAGTTTTCCAGCGCCCGCTCGGCGATCAGGATGAGGCGGTCGGCCTTGAAGGGCTTTTCGATGAAGTCGAAAGCGCCGCGCTTGATGGCGTTGACAGCGGTTTCGATATTGCCGTGACCGGAGATCATGACGACAGGAATTTCGGGGTGACGGCTCTTGATTTCGTCCAGCAGCGCCAGGCCGTCGAGCTTCGAACCCTGCATCCAGATGTCGAGAAATATCAGGCGCGGCACCCGCTCCGAAATGGCGGCCAGCGCGCTGTCGCTGTCAAACGCCATGCGGGTCTCGTGGCCTTCGTCGGAAAGAATGCCTGCTACGATTTCGCGAATGTCCGCCTCGTCATCCACGACCAGAATATCAGACGCCATATGCTGCTTCCTTGTTATTTTCGCCGCCGACCGCCTCGATATAGGGCAGCAGCACTCTGATCATGGCGCCGTGGCCGTGATCGAACTCAGGCGGGGCATCGTGGAGTTCCAGATACCCGCCATGCTCTTCGATGATTTTCTTGACGATGGCCAGACCGAGGCCCGTGCCCTTGTC
Organism: Agrobacterium sp. ST15.16.055; assembly: GCF_027956555.1. Taxonomy (NCBI): domain Bacteria; kingdom Pseudomonadati; phylum Pseudomonadota; class Alphaproteobacteria; order Hyphomicrobiales; family Rhizobiaceae; genus Agrobacterium; species Agrobacterium sp. ST15.16.055. The sequence continues at coordinate 172,417 of NZ_JAQKGN010000005.1, read as the reverse complement.
ACGCATCGTCATATAGGGTTCGAGAATGCGGTGACGGTTCTCGACGGGCAGACCACGGCCATTGTCGATGATATCCGCCACGAAACGCGAATTGGCCTCGTCGAAGGATGCGCGCACCAGGATTTTCCCCGGCCGTTTTTCGCCTTCCACCGCCTCAATCGCCTCCGTCGCATTCTTGATGAGATTGCCGAAGGCCTGACCCAGCATGCGGGCATCAAACATGCCCTCCAGCGGGACATCGCCGAGCTCGGTCGAGAACTTCGTATCGGCCGCGCTGATTTCGCGCAGGAATGCCGCATCCTTCAAAATCGCCCGCAGGTCCGATTTCTCCTTCGTCGGCTTTGGCATGCGCGCAAAGGCCGAGAATTCATCGACCATACGGCCGATATCGCCTACCTGCCTGACTATGGTGTCGGTACACTGATCGAAGATGGCGCGGTCGTTTTCATCGATCTGCTTGCCGAAACGGCGCTTAATCCGCTCTGCAGAAAGCTGGATCGGCGTCAGCGGGTTCTTGATCTCATGCGCGATGCGACGCGCCACATCCGACCATGCGGTCGAACGCTGAGCGATGACGAGATCGGTGATGTCATCAAGTGTGATGACGTAGCTGTCACGGCTGTCGCGAGCATCCTCACGGGTCACCTGCACATTCAGCGTCCGCTCCTTGCCGCGCCGCATGATATTGATCTGCTTGCGGAAGTTGCCGCGAGACCAGGTATTCGCCTCGTTGACGACCTGTTCGATTTCAGGCGCGATCTCCGACAGTTGCGCGCCGATAAGCTGTTCGGAGGTCTGCGCCAGAAACCCTTCGCCCGACGGATTGACGATGGTGATCCTGCGGCTCTCATCGACACCGATGACGGCGGCGGTGACGCCCGACAGCACGGCTTCGATGAAGCGGCGACGGTCGTCGATATCGTCCTTGGCCTCAATGATCTGTTCCTGCTGACTGCGCAGTTCAGAAACCATCTTGTTGAAGGTACGCGACAGACGCCCGACGTCGCCATCGACAGCGCGAACGGGAACCAGCACATGCATGTTGCCGGTAGCGACGCTGTCTGCAGCACTGATGAGCAGGCGGATGGGCCGCACGATACGGTCAGCCACCGCGATCGCCGTCCAGATGGCCGCCAGAAGAACGATCAGCGCAAAACCGAGATAGAGGATCGCAAAAGCGATCTGCAGCGGCGCACGGCCCGCCTCCATAGCCTTGTATTCGGCGCGGTTCTCCTCCATCAGCCGCATGGCGCCCATCACCTTGGGATCGACGGCGCGCACTGTGTAAAGGAAGGTGCCGCTGATGCCTTCAAGCTTGATGATTGCGCCAACGAGGTTGGTGATACCGGGCGGGATCAGCGTCGGTTGGCCGGCGGCTGCTTTTTCAAGCGCGTCGTGCGGTATGGCGGGAAGCGGTTTTTCGGTCTTGATGTCGGCCTGGGCGACGGCATCACCGTCTTCCTGCACCAGAAACGCGCCAAGAAGACCGCGCCCCTTGGCCTGACGGGTCATCAGATCGACGAAGCCGGTGCGATCCAGATAAAAAAGCGCACGGTTGCGGTCGAGGTCGGTCGCCATCGACAGGGTCTGCCCCTGAAGATAACCGGCATTCTCCATCATATAGGCTTGGGCGATATTGCTCGATGAATCGACAATCGACTGCGTGCGCAGCGAAAACCAGCGGTCGAGGCCCACATTCAACGTCAAGCTGGCGAAGATGGCGACGAGGACCGCGGGCGTAATCGCCACGATGGAGAAAAGCACGACGATGCGGACGTGCAGGCGCGCCGCCGCCCTGCCCTTTTTGCGCGCTTTCAGCAGCCGGTTGATTTCGCGCCCGATAAGGAACATCAGGCCGATCACGAAGATCGAATTGATGACGACAGAGGCGATGACGACGTTCGATGTCGGTGCGATTGGCGTGACGCCCAGAAGCACGAACAGGGTGATGATGGCGCAAACGAGAGCGACGCCGGCGAGCACCAAACCCGGCAGAGCGAAAGACATCCTGCGATCGGCAACCACCATGCCCGCTGCTTCGTCGGCAACGGCGTTTTCGGCGGCGGGTTTCCGCATGCACTACTCCCAATCGCTGGCCAGCCAGCACCACATTTCTGAAGTCAGGCGAGACGCGCCTCAGACCGGCGAATCTCTTCCCTTCCTAGTGTTTTTCAAGCAACACAATGTGGCGAAAGTGCAACGATAAAGGCGGCCTTGTCAACATTCTCAGGTAGGACGGGAACTACGATAAACGGAAACGCCAAGCTCGCGGATTTTCTTGCGCAGTGTATTGCGGTTCAGGCCAAGAAGATCGGCGGCCTTGATCTGGTTGCCGCGCGTCGCAGTCAAGGCGGCGAGAATCAACGGATATTCGAGTTCCCGCAGAACGCGGTCATAAAGACCGGGCGGCGGCAGGCCATCGCCGAAACTGGCGAAATAATCCCGCATATTTTCCTCCACCGCCTGTGAAATGGTGAGAGAACCTGTGCGGACCGCCATCTTGTCGAGCGGGCTGTCCGGGACATCCGACTGCAATTCCTGCTCGATGATCTCGCGGGTGATGACTTCCTGCGGATAAAGCGCCATCAGGCGGCGGATCAGGTTTTCCAGCTCGCGCACGTTGCCTGGCCAAGCATAGGCCTTCATGACCTCCAGCGCCTCGCTCTCGAAACGCTTGCCTTCCAGCCCTTCCTTCTCGCCATGCTGGATGAAATGGCGCACCAGATCGGGAATATCCTCGGCGCGGTCACGCAGCGGCGGCAGCCGCAGCGGCACGACGTTCAGGCGGTAATAGAGGTCTTCGCGGAAAAGGCCTTGATTGATCGACTGCTTCAGGTCCTTGTTGGTGGCCGCGACGATGCGGACATCGGTGCGGATCGGCGTGCGACCGCCGACCGTCGTATATTCGCCCTGCTGCAACACGCGCAACAGCCGTGTCTGGGCGTCCATCGGCATGTCGCCGATTTCGTCGAGGAACAGCGTGCCGCCCTCGGCCTGTTCAAAACGGCCGGTCGAGCGGTTCTGCGCGCCGGTGAAGGCGCCCTTCTCATGGCCGAAGAGTTCGGATTCAATGAGGTCGCGCGGGATGGCCGCCATGTTGATCGCGACGAAGGGTCCGTTGCGACGCTTGCCGTAATCATGCAGCGCGCGCGCCACCAGTTCCTTACCCGTGCCGGATTCGCCGGTGATCATCAGCGTCAGGTCCGTCTGCATCAGGCGCGCAAGAACGCGGTAGATTTCCTGCATCGCCGCCGAGCGGCCAACGAGCGGCATGCCGTCCTGCATGTCGTCATCGAGCTTCGCCGGCTTGCGCTTCGGCTCAGACAAAGCGCGGCCGATGATGGCGATCAGTTCCGTGAGGTCGAAGGGCTTCGGCAGGTAATCGTAAGCGCCTTTTTCAGAGGCCTTGATGGCTGTCATGAAGGTGTTCTGCGCACTCATGACCAGAACGGGCAGGTCCGGGCGGGCCTTCTTGATGCGCGGCAGCAGGTCAAAGGCATTTTCATCCGGCATCACGACATCGGTTACGACAAGATCACCCTCACCCGCCGACACCCAGCGCCAGAGCGTTGCAGCATTGGAGGTGATGCGCACGTCATAACCGGCGCGGCTCAGCGCCTGATTCAAAACGGTGCGGATTGCGGCATCATCATCGGCGACGAGGATCGTAGCTGTCATCTGTCATTTCCTGTCGAGTTCGGCAAAGAGCTGTCGTCGAGCGCCACTTCCGGCGAGACGGGCATCAATACGCGGAAGGTCGTGCGGTGGTTCTGGCTGTCGCATTCGACGATGCCACCATGGGCGCCGATCAACTTCGCGACCAGCGCCAGCCCGAGGCCGGAACCATTCGTCTTGGTGGTGATGAAAGGATCGAAGAGGTGCGGCAGAAGGTCGGCCGGGACGCCGGGGCCATTGTCATGTACGCAGAATTCGAGCGGCAGCGAGATGCGTTCGCGGCTGCCGGCAACCGAAAGACGGATGCCGGGGCGATAGGCGGTCGTCAGCACGATTTCGCCATCCGGCTGATTGCCCACGGCTTCCGCCGCATTCTTCACGAGATTGAGAAAGACCTGCACCAGCTGGTCGCGATTGGCATAAACCGGCGGCAGCGACGGGTCGTAGTTCTCGGAAATCTTGATATTGCGGGCAAAGCCGGCCTTGGCGATGGCCTTCACATGATCCAGCACGGAATGGATGTTAACCGGCACGCGATCCACCGGCCGCTCGTCGGAAAACACCTCCATGCGGTCAACCAGCGAGACGATGCGGTCGGTCTCATCGCAGATCAGCCGCGTCAGCGCCCGGTCCTCATCGGCAACCGAGGTCTCCAGCAACTGGGCAGCGCCGCGAATGCCGGAGAGCGGGTTCTTGATCTCATGCGCGAGCATGGAGGCAAGGCCGGTAACGGAGCGTGCCGCAGCGCGATGCGTCAGTTGCCGGTCGATCTTGTCGGCCATCGACCTTTCCTGGAAGACGACGACCACCGATCCCGGTTCGCTGACAACAGGCGCAACGTAAAGATCGACCAGCTTGTCCTGGCCGAGACGCGGCGAACTCAGATCGACGCGATATTCGTTGACCGGCGCGCGGCGCTCGCGCACCTGATCGATCAGCGCAAGCAGCGGGCTGCCGAAGGGAATGAAGGTGGAAACACGGTAGCGCGCGAGATGGGAGGCGCTTGCCCCGAAAAAGGCTTCGGCTTCCCAATTGGCGAAGGCGATGAAACCTTCGGCATCCACGAGGATGACGGGGTTCTGCACCGCGTTCAAAACCGCCATGGCAAGCGGGTTTCCATCTGCCGGGCTATGTTTGTCAGCGCTCATGCGGCCTTCCTTGCGGCGTTTTCGCCCGCATTTGCGCAAAGGGCGGTGCGCAGCAGATCCGCCACCTCTCCCGTGTCACGCGATGTCATGATTTGAGCCTTGTCGGAGGTGGCGAACTCAGGTGCAAAACGGTCGAGATACCAGCCCAGATGTTTGCGGGCGTGCCTAAGACCGGCTTCCCTTCCGTAGAATTCCAGCATCATCTCGTAATGTTCGATGGCGATGGCGGGAATATCGTCGTGGTGCGGGGCTGAATGTCCGGCGAGCACCGCCGGCAGCCATGGCTGCCCCTGCGCGCCGCGACCGACCATGACGGCATCCGCACCCGAACGGCGCAGGATTTCGCGTGCAGCATCGGCCGTTTCCACATCGCCATTGGCGATCAGCGGCACGGAAATCACCTCGCGCACGGCGCGGATGGCATCCCAGTCTGCCCGTCCCTCGTAAAACTGCATACGGGTGCGGCCGTGAATGGTGATGAGCTGAACGCCAGCGGCTTCGGCACGGCGGGCGATCTCCGGCGCATTGATGGTGTTCTCGTCCCAGCCGAGCCGCATCTTCAGCGTCACAGGCACGTCGACTGCATTGACCGTTGCCTCGATGAGCGAGAGTGCATGATCGGGATCGCGCATCAAAGCTGAGCCGGAATAGCCACCCGTCACCTTCTTGGCAGGACAACCCATATTGATGTCGATGATTCCAGCGCCGTTATCGGCAGCGATCTTCGCCGCCTCAGCCATGAAATGCGCCTCGCGGCCGGCGAGCTGCACCATATGCGGACACATGCCGGCGTTTTTCAGCCGCGCCCAGGATTCGCCTCTGTTAGCGACGAGTTCACGGCTTGCCACCATTTCCGTCACGACAAGGCCTGCGCCATAACGCCAAGCCAGTTGCCGGAACGGCAAATCCGTCACGCCCGACATGGGCGCCAGCACGGCACGATTACGGATCGTAACTGGGCCGATGCTGAACGGTTCTGACAACTCCGGAAGATGCAATTGATGATCTTTCATGCAGAAGGTTTATTTGCATTATTTTTAGACAGTGTTTGTGCGGTTGCCAAGCACTTTTAGAGGGTTGCACCTTTTATTTGCTGGGCGATTGCCTGCCTGTTTTGCTGTCGGCAGCAATTTGTGCAGGTTTGAACGCGCAATGGCTGCTGATCCTGCGGCATGCAGGGGCGAATGCGCGTCATATCGGGCTGGCCATCCGGGTTTTGAAACGCTAGAGCAAGACTGTCAACCGCTAAGGGTTGCGCGCAAAGCATAAGACCAATGCAGGAAAGTACTATGAAACTCGGCATCGTCATCGTCGCCGCCGGACGCGGAGAAAGAGCGGGCTCTCCCGAGGAAGGGCCGAAACAATATCGCCCGATCGGAGGCCGGGCCGTGATCGAGCATACATTGTCCACCTTCCTCGATTGGGATCATGCCTCCGCCATCGTGATCGTCAGTCATGCAGACGATGCAGCACTGCTGTCGCCAATCCTCCAGCGGCTTGATTCCGGCGGGCGGATCGTCACCGTCACGGGCGGCTCAACACGCCAGCAATCAGTGCTTGCCGGGCTGGAAGCGCTTGCCTCGGAAGAGTTGACGCATGTGATGATCCATGATGCCGTGCGGCCTTTCGTCCCCGTGGACATGCTGGAACGTATCGTCGCCCTGCACCGGGCCGGCGCCAGCAGCGTCCTGCCCGCCCTCCCCGTCACTGACACGCTGAAGCGCGGTGCGGGTAACGTTGTTGCAGAGACTGTTTCACGCCAGGGACTTTATGCTGCGCAGACGCCACAGAGTTTCACCTTCGGCGATATTCTTGGAGCACATCGCGCCGCTTCCGCATCTGGCAAAACCGATTTCACCGATGATGCATCGATCGCCGAGTGGGCAGGACTGACGGTGACGCTGACAGAAGGTTCGGTCGATAATGTAAAACTCACTCTCAAGCGGGATATCGCCATGGCCGATGAAAAGCTCTCCAACGGATTGCCGGACGTGCGCACCGGCAATGGTTACGACGTGCATCAGCTGGAGGCCGGCGATGGCGTGACGCTCTGCGGCATCTTCATCGAGCATGACCAGAGACTGAAAGGCCATTCGGATGCCGATGTGGCGCTGCATGCGCTGACGGACGCCCTGCTCGCCACCTGCGGTGCCGGCGATATCGGCGATCACTTCCCGCCTTCCGATCCACAATGGAAGGGTGCAGCCTCGCGCATCTTCCTGGAGCATGCGGCAAAGGTCGTACGCGACAATGGCGGCACGATCATGAATGCCGATGTTTCGCTGATTGCGGAAGCACCGCGCATCGGTCCTCACCGCCAGGCCATGCGCGAAGCACTCTCGGACATGCTGGACATCGCGCTGGAGCGCTGCTCGGTGAAGGCGACGACCAATGAAACTATCGGTTTTGTGGGCCGCCGGGAAGGCATTGCTGCAATCGCCACAGCTACGGTCGTCTACAGGGGCAGACCGTTATGAGCCTTTTTCCCGCGGACATAGAAGAGTTGGCGCGGCGGATCATTGCCGATTTCACCGCGCATGGTTTGATGGTCTCGACCGCGGAAAGCTGCACGGGCGGCCTGATAGCCGGCGCGCTGACGGAGATTGCCGGCTCCTCTGCTGTCGTCGACCGCGGTTTCGTGACCTACACGAACGAAGCCAAGAGGGACATGCTGGGAGTTGGCGCCGACACCCTGACAACATTTGGTGCGGTCTCCCGGCAGACGGCGCTGCAGATGGCGCATGGCGCCCTCTTCCGCTCACGCGCGGATTGCGCCGTGGCGGTGACCGGGATCGCCGGCCCGGGTGGCGGCTCAGCCGAAAAACCGGTGGGGCTTGTGCACCTGGCCGCCAAAGCGCGCAACGGCAACCTCCTGCATCGCGAAATGCGCTACGGAGAAATCGGCCGCACCGAAATCCGGCTTGCGACCGTCAGGACGGCGCTTGAGATGCTGATCGCCCTCAATCAGGCGGGTTCGGTGTAAATTTTGTCGGCGCGGGTCTCGAAGGCTTCCGCAAACATGCGGAAAGCCCGATCAAACATCGAGCCCATCACCGCGCCAAGCAGGCGGTTCTTGAATTCGTAATCGATGAAGAAATGAATGGCTGAGCCGCCCTCGTCCGAGGCCTCGAAACGCCAGCGATTGTCGAGATATTTGAAAGGGCCGTCGATATATTTCACGTCGATGGCGCGCTCTGCCGGGTTCAACAGCACCTGCGTGGTGAAGGTTTCGCGAATGGCCTTGTAACCCACGGTCATATCCGCCACCAGTAGCACCTTGCCATCGCGCTCCTTGCGCGAGCGGACGGTGAGCGCCTCGCAAAGGGGCAGAAACTGCGGATATTTCTCCACATCGGCGACGAGGTCGTACATGCGGTCGGGCGAGTGTTTGACGTGGCGATGCGTTTCGAACTGTGGCATGAGCGGCAGTTAATCCTCGATACGCAGAAGATCAAGAAGGCGGCGAAACTGTTTTCGGCTTTTCAGCTGGAATACCGGCACATCAGGACCATACAACGCGAAATTCCGCTCGAAGATCGGCGTATGGCGCCGCTCGAAATTCCAGATGTAGCGCAGGAATTCGACGTCTATTCTTTCAGGGCACCCCTCCGCCATTTCCGGGCGGGCCTTGCCATAACCCTTGATCGCCCGGCTGACGGCGCCCCACAGGCAGAGCCAGCGCGGCATGCGCACCCACAAAACGATATGGGATCGCGGCAGCCGCATATCGAAAGACGACGGATTGCTGCCGTCCATCAGCCAGCGCTCTTCGGTAATGATGGCGGCTATCCTTTCTCGCTGCTCTTCGCGCGGGCGCGCCCGCCAGCCGGGCAGCCAGAAAACATCCCGATCCATGGAGATGTAGCGAAGCCCGAAATTGTGCGCGAGCTTCTGCGAAAGCGTCGATTTGCCGCCGCCGGAACAGCCCACGACCATGATTCGCTGCGCCCCGGCGATGATCGCAGCAGCATCCTCCACCCTGTGAAGATAATTTGGCATTTCTGACACCTCATCTGACTGCCGGATATTTTCTGCCATCTCCTCGCAGCGATATCGTCACCGCGCATGACAGTTACGGAAAATTGACTATTGTAACCCCGTCGCAGGGATTGCTATTTATTTGCGACTAATATTACACCCATTGGATGTAACGACGCTGGAAGCTCCCGATTTCACCCAGCGTATTCATCCTTGGGTTCAGACCCGACATATAACCGCTTTGAGCCACTGAGTGAGCCGATGGACGATTTTTCCAACATCATCAACCTTCTCGAATCCGCCAAGCAACTCGCATCGATGAACGGCATGCCGGTGCTTGCTTATCTGATCGACGTCGCGAAATGCGAAGCGAGAGAGAACAAGCCGGTTCTGCGCAAGCGCAAACGCGGCGAATCGACCGCCAAGGAAGACTGTTAATTGCCGGCGCGCAGAGCCGACCGATAAAGCCGACTGGCCCATTCTTCAAGACGATGTCATAATCAAGTGATGAACTGGCCGCTTTTTCGAGGCGGCCATTTCTTTGCAAATGGAAACGACAGCGTCATGACAGCCGCATCCGCCGATATCAGAATCTACAGGGAAGAAAGACCGAAGGAACGTCATGGCTTCGTTCAGATCGTTCTTCCTGTCTCCGGGCGTCTGCTGATCGATGTGGCCGGACGGCAGGACGAATTGTCGACCGGACGCGGCGTGTTCATCCATCGCGATGCGCCGCATACGCAGGAAGCGACGGCAAGCAACCACTCGCTGGTGGTCGATATCGATGAAGGCGCCCTTCCCGAGCAAACGCTCGAGAAATTCGTCCGCTCGCCGTTTGTCGACATAGCGCAGGATACGCGGCAGTTGATCGCCTATATGCGCGGCGTCATCGGAAAAGAGGGGCGACGCGACGATATCGCCAGCCTGTGGACGCCACTTCTGGTCGACAGCCTTGCCAACGAGAAAGTCGACATCCGCCAACGCCTGCACAGGCTCGTTGCACTGGTCAGGGCTGAGCCGTTCTTCCCCTGGACTATCGAGATGCTCGCCTCCTGCGTGACGATCAGCGACAGTCGCCTGCATGCGCTGTTTCTCGAGGAATTCGGCCTCCCTCCTCACCGTTGGCTGGCCGGGCTGCGCATGGGCAAGGTCTGTGCCTTGCTCACCAATTCCACCCTGCCTATTGCCGAGATCGCTTTGCGGGCCGGTTTTTCCGACCAGACTGCACTGACGCGGGCCATGCGCAACGCAGTGGGTGAAACGCCCGCAGCCTACCGTCGAACCTACGGGGTTCATTAAAACCGCCAGCGCATCAGGTCAGGAGTTTTTGTCAAGACAGCCGCAGAGGGCTGTGGCACATCGCAGGAAAATACGAATGCGGATGTGACATGACATGAACAGAACAGGTCTCGGTGTTTTTTACGGCATGCTGGCAGGTGCGCTCTGGGGCGGTATATTCCTCGCGCCGAAACTCGTGCCGGATTTTTCCGCGCTGCAACTCTCGACGGCGCGTTACCTCACCTACGGGCTGATTTCCCTCATCATCATCGGGCCGCGACTGAAAAAGGTATCGGCCCATTTCGGTACGCGGGAATGGATCGCGCTCGGCTGGCTGAGCATGATTGGCAACATCGCCTATTATGTCTTCATATCGACGGCAGTGAAGCTGAGCGGTGTCGCCTTCACGTCGATCATTATCGGCTTCCTGCCGGTTGCCGTCACGATTATCGGCAGTCGCGATCACGGCGCGGTGTCGCTGAAGCGGCTATGGCCATCGCTCGTTTTTGGCGCAATCGGCATTGTCGGCATTTCCTGGCAGTCGCTGACGGAAAGCGACGCTGGGCTGGACATGTCACGTATCATCGGCCTTGCCTGTGCGCTGGGTGCGCTGGCGTCGTGGACGGCTTTCGCGGTTGGCAATGCCCGCTGGCTCTCCCGCCTCCATGACGTCAGCGCCGACGACTGGAACATGATGACGGGTGTGGTGACCGGCGCTCTTGCGCTCGTGCTCGCCGTTCCCGCCTTCGTGTTTGGTGAAAAGACGCATAGTTCAGAGAGTTGGCTGCATTTTGCCGCAATCGCCGCCGGCCTCGCCTTCACCGCTTCCATTCTGGGAAATGCGCTCTGGAACAGGATGAGCCGTCTTCTACCGCTCACCATGGTCGGACAGATGATCCTGTTCGAAACGCTGTTTGCGCTGCTTTATGGTTTTGTCTGGGAAGGCCGTGGCCCGACGCTGGTTGAAGTCGTCGCGATCTGCTCGGTGGTGCTGAGCGTGATCTTGTGCATGCGGGCGCATCGGCCTGAGAAGATTTTGGTGTGAGCGAGGCAAGCTAAAACAGACAGCCAACGTATCCTGACGAGCCCGCCCCACTTAACGTCGTCCTCCAGCTTGACCCGAGGATCCACCTTGGTGGTGGCCAATGGATCCTCGCCTCAAGGGCGAGGATGACGAAGGCGAGAGATTGCGCCCTTGCCGGGCAATCCAGCCAAACTACCCCTGCCTACTCAGCAGCAGCCAGCAGCTTCTTTTCGCGGGCCGCGCGCAGGCGTTCGAAATCGTCGCCGGCATGGTGGGAAGAGCGGGTCAGCGGGCTGGAAGAGACCATCAGGAAGCCCTTGGTATAGGCCACCGTCTCGTAAGACTTGAATTCCTCCGGCGTAACATATGCCTCGACCTTGTGGTGCTTGCGGGTCGGCTGCAGATATTGACCGATGGTCAGGAAATCCACGTCGGCGCTGCGCAGGTCGTCCATCAACTGCAGCACTTCGTTACGCTCTTCACCGAGGCCGACCATGATGCCGGACTTGGTGAACATGGTCGGGTCCAGTTCCTTGACCCGCTGCAATAGACGCACGGAATGGAAATAACGCGCGCCGGGGCGAACGGTGAGGTAATTGCCGGGAACGGTCTCCATGTTATGGTTGAAGACGTCGGGCTTGGCGGCCACGACACGCTCCAGCGCGCCGGGCTTCTTCAGGAAGTCGGGCGTGAGGATTTCGATGGTCGTCGTCGGAGAGGCGGCGCGGATCGCCCAGATGACCTTTTCGAAATGTTCAGCACCGCCATCGGCGAGATCGTCACGGTCCACCGAGGTAATGACGACGTGGCTGAGCCCCATCTGTCTGACGGCCTTAGCGACGTTCTCGGGCTCGTCCATGTCAAGCGGATTGGGCTTGCCGGTGGCGACGTTGCAGAAGGCGCAGGCACGGGTGCAAATCTCACCCATGATCATGAAGGTTGCGTGTTTCTTGTCCCAGCATTCGCCGATATTCGGACAGCCGGCTTCCTCGCACACTGTTACCAGCTTGTGGCTACGCACCAGCTCGCGCGTCTCGTGATAGCCCTTGGAGGTCGGCGCCTTGACGCGAATCCATTCCGGCTTGCGCATGACCTCGGTATCGGGCTTGTGCGCCTTTTCCGGGTGGCGGATACGCTTTTCGTCGGACGACGTCCTGTCGAGAATAGTGACCATAAAAACCTGCTTCCATCGCCCTTGGCGATCCAGACATCTTTGGTGCGATGCTTTAGAACAATTCCAGAAAAAGCGTAAGCCCCTTCCGGTCACGAAGCCTTGTCAGCGCCGCACGAGCTTTGCCATGAACAGCAACAGGCTTGCACCAAGGAACGACGTCACGAAATAACCGAGCCTGCTATCCTGCACGAAAACATCGAAGGTTCGCAGCACGGCGACAGCGACGACCGAACCGACAATACCAAGCACGATGTTCATGAAAATGCCGAAACGCATGTCCATGAGCTTGCCCGCAAGCCAGCCGGCGAGGCCGCCGATGATGATTGCTGCAATCCAGCCTACACTTTCCATTCCCACGCTCCCTGAAACAACAGCCCGCCTTAAGGCTGCATCGAGACATATGGGACACCCGGCAAGGTTAGACAATGCCGGGCATCACGCGGCGCTTATGCGTTGAGCACACGCCCATAGGCGTCGAGCACGCTTTCCTTCATCGACTCCGAAATGGTCGGATGCGGGAAGATCGTGTGCATCAAATCTTCTTCTGTCGTCTCCAGATTCATGGCGACGACGAAGCCCTGGATGAGTTCGGTGACTTCAGCGCCCACCATATGCGCGCCGAGCAGCTCGCCGGTCTTCTTGTCGAAGATGGTCTTGACCATGCCCTGATCTTCGCCGAGCGCGACAGCCTTGCCGTTCGCCGCAAAGGAGAAACGGCCGACGCGGATGTCGCGCCCCTGTTCCTTTGCCTTGGCTTCGGTGAGGCCAACCGAGGCAACCTGCGGGTTGCAATAGGTGCAGCCGGGGATCTTCAGCTTGTCCATCGGGTGTACATTCGGCAGACCGGCGATCTTTTCGACGCAGATGACAGCCTCGTGCTCCGCCTTGTGGGCGAGCAGCGGCGGACCGGCGACGTCGCCGATGGCATAGATGCCCGGCACGTTAGTCTTGCCGTAACCGTCGATGACGATGAAGCCGCGATCCGTCTTCACGCCGGCAGCCTCAAGGCCGATACCTTCGATATTGGCGACGACGCCAACGGCGGAAATCATCCGGTCGGCGGTGATCTTCTCGGAAGAGCCGTCCTTCTTCTCGAGCGTCGCGGTGACAGAGTTCGCGCCCTTCTCCACCTTGGAAACCTTGGTCTCCAGATGAATTTTCATGCCCTGCTTTTCGAGCTGCTTCTTGGCGAAGGTGGAGATTTCCGCATCTTCAACCGGCATGACCTGGCTCATGATTTCAACGACGGTCACGTCGACGCCCATGGTGCGGTAGAAGCTGGCGAACTCGATGCCGATGGCGCCCGAGCCCATGACGAGCAGCGACTTCGGCATTTCTTCCGGCTTCATCGCCTCGAAATAGGTCCAGATCAGCTTGCCATCGGGCTCGATGCCGGGCAGCGCGCGCGGGCGCGCACCTGTCGCGACGATGATGTGCTTGGCAGTGTAAGTGCCCTCGCCCAGCGTGTTCTTCGGAACCGGACCCTGCGGCTGAACCACCGGCTTGGTGGACTTGCCGACGACGATCTCGCCCGGCTTGGTGATCTTGGCTTCACCCCAGATGATATCGACCTTGTTCTTCTTGAACAGGAAACCGACGCCGTTGTTCATGCGAGCGGCAATGCCGCGCGAGCGCGCGACGATGGCCTTCACGTCCGGCTTGATCGAGCCCTCCAGCGTCAGGCCGTAATCCTTGGCATGGGTGGCGGTGTGCATGACATCGGCGGTGCGCAGCAGCGCTTTGGTCGGAATGCAGCCCCAGTTGGAGCAGATGCCGGCCAGATGCTCGCGCTCGACGACGGCAACCTTCATGCCGAGCTGGGCTGCGCGGATCGCGGCAATGTAACCGCCCGGTCCCGAACCGATGATGATGACGTCATAAGATTGAGCCATTGGAAATCCTGCCTTGTCCTATCGGGTCGGGAGCAGCGCCACGACCGGGAATTGTTCCTAAAGTCCGAGCATCATGCGGACGACGGGCTCCAGCCCTCGCCCGATGGCCCGCGTGTTTTCAGCATCGAGATGGACGCCATCCACCGGCGTCGTCCGGGCCACGGAACCCGCATCGAAGAAGCCGCAATCGAGCTCGTCGGCGAGATCGCGGTAAACGGACGCGAGCATTGCTGATTCATCGATCGCATCGCGAAAGATCGCGCCCATCACGGGGTTGGCCGTTTCGCAAAGTTGCGGCGGGGCGACGACCAGCACATCAGGCGCCTCCCAATCGGCCACCTGCCAGATGTGGTTGCGCGTGAGTTTCACAAGCCGCTCCACGCCCTTCATGGCAACAATCGCCGACCCATGGATCGCCGGCTTCATATCGTTTGTGCCAAGCATGATAATCACGAGATCCAGCGGCGCATGGCTGTGCAACAATGTCGGAAGAATCCGCGCGCCGTTGCGGTCGCAATCGGCGGTGTTGTCGTCATAAGCGGTGGTGCGACCGCCTAGACCTTCGTGGATCACATGCACATCAGGACCGAGCGCCTTTTGCAGGACGCTCGGCCAAAGATCGTCATGGCTGTGCCGGCCACCCGTTTCCGCATTTGATCCCCAGGTGAGGGAATCGCCAAAGCAGAGGACCGATTTCACCATCTTACTCTCCGATCAAACCAGCATACCCATCGGGTTTTCGATGTAGCGCTTGAACGCACCGATCAGCTCGGCTCCGAGCGCGCCATCGACGCAGCGGTGGTCGGTGGAAAGCGTGACCGTCATGACATTGGCGATCTTGATCTCGCCGTTCTTCACGACTGCCCGCTGTTCGCCCGCGCCAACCGCCAGAATGGTGGCATGCGGCGGGTTGATGACGGCGGAGAAGCTCTTGACGCCCATCATGCCCATGTTGGACACGGCGGTCGTGCCGCCCTGATACTCCTCGGGCTTCAGCTTGCGCTCCTTGGCGCGCTTGCCGTAGTCCTTCATCTCGTTGGAGATGGTGGAGAGCGACTTCTCTTCCGCCTTGCGGATGATTGGCGTGATCAGGCCGCCCGGAATGGAAACGGCAACGCCGACATCCGAGTGCTTGTGCTTGACCATGGCGCTTTCGGTCCAGGAGACGTTGGCGTCAGGCACGTCACGCAGCGCCAAGGCGAGCGCCTTGATGACCATGTCGTTGACCGACAGCTTGTAGACCGGCTTGCCATCCTTTTCAGGAGCAGCGGCGTTGAGCTGGGCGCGCAGTGCCAGAAGCGTATCCAGTTCGCAATCGACCGAAACGTAGAAATGCGGAACCGTCTGCTTGGATTCGACCAGACGCTTGGCAATGACCTTGCGCATGCCGTCATGCGGCACGAGCTCGTAGGAGCCCTCTTCGAACAGCTTGAGCACCGCTTCGTCCGACTGGCCCTTGGCAAGTGCGGGAGCCGGTGCGCCCGCGGATGCGGCAGCCGCGCCCGGCGCAGCCTTTGCACCGCCGGAAGCGGCAGCCTTTTCCACGTCGGTCTTGACGATGCGGCCATGCGGGCCGGAACCGGAGACGGCCGAAAGGTCCAGACCCGCTTCCTTGGCGAGACGGCGTGCAAGCGGCGACGCGAAGATGCGCTCGCCGGACTTGGAAACCGGGGCCGGGGTGGAAGGTGCCGCTGCCTGATCGGCCGCCGGCTTTTCAGCCTTGGCCGGCGCAGCTTCTTCCTTCGGCGCTTCGGCCTTGGCAGCTTCCTGCTTCGGAACTTCCGCCTTGGCAGGCGCGGCATCGCCGCCCTTTGCCGCCTCGGCCACATCCTCGCCATCAGCGGCGAGGATTGCAATGAGGGCATTGACCTTGACGGCTTCGGTGCCGGCCGGAACGACCAGCTTGGCAACGGTGCCCTCGTCGACAGCTTCCACTTCCATGGTTGCCTTGTCGGTCTCGATCTCGGCGATCACGTCACCGGGTGCGACCTTGTCGCCTTCCTTGACCAGCCACTTGGCCAGATTGCCCTCTTCCATCGTCGGAGAAAGGGCAGGCATGGTGATGTTTATCGGCATCGAAACGCCTCCCCTTACTTGTAGCAGACGGTTTTGACGGCCTGAACGACTTCATCGACGTTCGGCAGAGCCAGCTTTTCGAGGTTTGCCGCGTAAGGCATCGGAACATCCTTGCCGGCGATCGTCAGGATCGGCGCATCGAGATAATCGAAAGCGGCGCGCATGACCTGGTTGGCAATGAAGTCACCGACCGATGACTGCGGGAAACCTTCCTCGACCGTGACCAGGCGACCGGTCTTCTTGACCGATTCGATGACGGTGGGCAGGTCCATCGGGCGGATGGTGCGCAGGTCGATCAGTTCGACATCGATGCCGAGCTTTTCGAGTTCCGCAACCGCCTTGATGGCATAGGTCATGCCGATGCCGAAGGAAACGATGGTCGCATCCTTGCCCTTGCGGTGAATACGCGCCTTGCCGATCGGCAGCACGAAATCATCGAGCTTCGGCACTTCGAAGCTCTGACCGTAGAGAATTTCATTCTCAAGGAAAATGACCGGGTTCGGATCGCGGATAGCTGCCTTCAGGAGACCCTTGGCGTCGGCTGCCGTGTAAGGCATGACGACCTTAAGACCCGGAATATGGCTGTACCATGCGGCGTAACATTGCGAGTGCTGCGCGCCAACGCGGGCAGCAGCACCGGACGGACCACGGAATACCATCGGCGCGCCCATCTGGCCGCCCGACATATAAAGCGTCTTCGCAGCCGAGTTGACGATCTGGTCGATCGCCTGCATGGCGAAGTTGAAGGTCATGAATTCGACGATGGGGCGCAGCCCTGTCATCGCAGCGCCGACACCGATACCGGCAAAACCGTGCTCGGTGATCGGGGTGTCGATGACGCGGCGCTCGCCGAATTCCTGCAACAGGCCTTGGGTAATCTTGTAGGCACCCTGATATTCGGCGACTTCTTCACCCATGACGAAGACTTTTTCGTCGGCGCGCATTTCTTCGGCCATGGCGTCGCGCAGCGCTTCACGCACGGTCGTCATCACCATTTCCGTACCGGCAGGAATATCCGGATCGGCAGCGACTTCGATCTTCGGGGCTGCCGGAACCTTGGCGGATTCCTTGGCAGCGCTCGGCTCTTCGGCCGCTTCGCGGGTCTTGCCGCCGGCGGCATCAGACCCGGAATTTGCAGCTTCAGCCTTCGGCTCTTCCTTCTTGGCAGAGGAAGAGATGTCGTCGGCGCTTTCGCCTTCCTGGATCAGAACGGCGATCGGCGTATTGACCTTGACGCCTTCGGTGCCGGCATCGATCAGCAGCTTGCCGATAACGCCTTCATCGACGGCTTCCACTTCCATGGTCGCCTTGTCGGTCTCGATTTCGGCAATCACGTCGCCGGAGGTGACCTTGTCGCCTTCCTTTTTAAGCCACTTGGAAAGCGTGCCTTCCTCCATGGTCGGGGAAAGGGCAGGCATAAGAATTTCTACAGGCATGGGTTTCCCTTTCCCGATCAGAGCAGAATGTCGGTGTAGAGCTCGGATACATCCGGCTCGGGGTCGTTCTGGGCGAAGTCGGCGCTGTCGGCAACGATATCACGGACATCCTTGTCGATGGCCTTCAATTCGTCTTCGCTTGCCCAGCCCTGCTCCAGAAGCCGTGCCTTGACCTGCTCGATCGGGTCATGTTCGGAGCGCATCTTCTGCACTTCATCCTTGGAACGATATTTCGCCGGGTCGGACATGGAGTGACCACGGTAACGGTAGGTCAGCATTTCCAGAATGATCGGGCCCTTGCCGGAACGGCAATGTTCCAGCGCCTGATCGGCGGCGGCCTTGACGGCACGCACATCCATGCCATCCACCTGAACGCCGGGAATGCCGAAGGACTGGCCACGCAGCGAATAGTTCGACTGGGCGGTAGCGCGGGCGGTCGAGGTGCCCATGGCGTAACGGTTGTTCTCGACGATATAGATGATCGGCAGTTTCCAGAGGGCAGCCATGTTGAAGCTCTCGTAGACCTGACCCTGGTTGGCCGCACCGTCACCGAAATAGGTCACGGAGACGTTGTCGTTGCCGCGATATTTGTTGGCGAATGCGAGACCGGTTCCAAGCGAAACCTGCGCACCAACGATGCCATGGCCGCCGTAAAAATGTTTCTCTTTCGAGAACATATGCATCGAGCCGCCCTTGCCCTTCGACAGGCCGCCGCGACGGCCGGTCAATTCGGCCATGACGCCACGCGCGCTCATGCCCAGAGCCAGCATATGGCCGTGGTCACGATAAGCGGTGATGACCTGATCGCCTTCCTTCTGCGACATCTGCATGCCGACGACAACGGCTTCCTGGCCGATGTAGAGGTGACAGAAACCACCGATAAAGCCCATACCGTAGAGCTGGCCGGCCTTTTCCTCGAAGCGGCGGATGAGCAGCATTTCACGGTAGGCGTGAAGTTCGTCTTCCTTGGAGAAGTCGGGGCTGTTCTTGCCGGTGAATTCGGTTGCAGCCTTTGCCGTGGTCTTGCGGCCGGATACGGTCGCTGGTTTTCGCGGCGCCATTCATCCCTCCCTGAGTTGCCATTTGAATGGATAGAGTGGCGCGTACCATATGCAAGAAAATGCCATGCAGCAATGCTTTAAACGCATGGCACATATTCACGCTAAGATGCTGTGAATAAATCACAAATGTTAAATTAACTCGATTTCGGTTAATCAGAAATATGCGTTCATGATGACGATTTCGTCCGTTCGGGACATATTCAGCTGGTAACGCGAAATCTCGTCGATCATATCCCGTTCCAGCGAACCGTCACTCAGCAATTCCACCTGCCGCTCCAGTGCCACACGCGCCTGCGTAAGCTTTTGAAGCTCGGCAGTACGAGTAATACGCTGCCGCTCCAGCCGCTCCGTCGCCTGCAGGCCGAAGTCACCGTGGATGGAATGATATCCGAAGTAGGAAAGAAAAGCGATCGTGATGGCCGGAACGATCAAACGGCCGAATCGTCTCTTTTTATGATGTCTGGTCCACATGCCGGAGAGAAGCCTTAAAACGCATAACGTGAGTCTCAAGACTAAAGCGGATTGTTTAACTATCCGTTGACCTTAAATTCCAATCGGCGCATCGGCATGAAAAAGCCCGCCGGAAGGCAGGCTTAAGAGGGAGATGAGACCGTCAAACTCTCCTTCGTCATGCTCGGGCCTGTCCCGAGCATCTGCAACGTATCGAATTGACGAGACGTTGGCAGATCCTCGGCACAAGGCCGAGGATGACGTCGAATGTGTTGCCAGGCCTGATACCAATCCCGTCACGGGCAGTAACGACCTCCCTCAAAATGAGGGCGAATTAACCGCGCAGGATCGAACGACCGGCGTAAGCAGCCTGCGGGCCCAGCATTTCCTCGATGCGGATCAGCTGGTTGTACTTTGCGAGCCGGTCAGAACGGGCAAGCGAGCCGGTCTTGATCTGACCGCAATTGGTGGCGACCGCGAGATCGGCGATGGTGGAATCTTCGGTTTCGCCCGAACGGTGCGACATAACGGCGGTGTAACCGGCTTTGTGTGCGGTTTCGACCGCATCCAGCGTCTCGGAGAGCGAACCGATCTGGTTGACCTTGACGAGGATGGAGTTTGCAACGCCCATCTTGATACCGTCACGAAGACGCGCAGAGTTGGTGACGAAGAGATCGTCGCCGACGAGCTGGCACTTGTTGCCGATGAGATCGGTCAGCGTCTTCCAGCCTTCCCAATCGTCTTCGGCCATGCCGTCTTCAATGGAAATGATCGGATATTTGGCGACGAGTTCCGCCAGATATTCCGCCATAGCGCCTGGCTCCAGAGTGCGGCCTTCACCTTCGAGAACGTATTTTCCGTCCTTGAAGAATTCGGTCGAGGCACAGTCAAGACCGACGAACATGTCGTCGCCCGGACGGTAACCGGCCTTTTCAATCGACTTCATGATGAAATCGAGCGCGGCCGGTGCACTTTCGAGACCCGGTGCGAAACCGCCCTCGTCGCCGACATTGGTGTTGTGACCCTGGGCAGCCAATTCTTTCTTCAGCGTATGAAACACTTCAGAACCCATGCGCACGGCTTCGCGGATGTTTTCCGCGCCAACCGGCAGGATCATGAATTCCTGGAAATCGATGGGGTTATCGGCATGGGCACCGCCGTTGATGATGTTCATCATCGGAACCGGCAGCAGATGCGCGTTCGGGCCGCCGACATAACGATAAAGCGGCAGGCCGGAGGCTTCAGCGGCAGCCTTGGCAATGGCGAGCGAAACGCCGAGGATGGCGTTGGCGCCGATGCGCGACTTGTTCGGCGTGCCGTCGAGCGCGATCATCATCTGATCGATCTGGATCTGGTTCTCAGCATCGAAGCCGCCGATGGCGTCGAAGATTTCCGTGTTGACGGCTTCAACAGCCTTTTCCACGCCCTTGCCGAGATAACGCTTGCCGCCATCGCGCAGCTCAACCGCCTCATGCGCGCCGGTGGAGGCGCCGGAAGGAACGGCCGCACGGCCCATGGAGCCGTCTTCGAGGTAAACATCGACTTCGACGGTCGGGTTGCCGCGGCTGTCGAGAATTTCGCGCGCGATGATATCGGTAATGGCAGTCATGGTCTCTCCCTTGGGAATGGAACAGATATTTTCCGTCGCCTGTCTTAGACGATGACGAAGAAATTACAATGACGGCGGGCGGCAGAAACGGAGCGCCCGCCATTAAAATCGATTGGCACAAACCAAACGCACAATCTCAGGCTTTGGTGATGGCGTCGAAGGCGAGGAGCTTTTCAAGCAGTTTCGGCATGTCCTTCAAATGCACCATGTTGGGGCCGTCGGACGGCGCGTTGTCCGGGTCCTCATGGGTTTCGATGAAGAGGCCTGCTACGCCGACAGCAACCGCCGCCCGCGCCAAAGTCTCGACGAATTCGCGTTGGCCGCCCGTGGAGCCGCCCTGCCCGCCCGGCTGCTGGACCGAATGGGTTGCATCAAAGATGACAGGTGCACCGAGCGAAGCCATGATCGGCAGCGAGCGCATGTCGGAAACCAGCGTGTTGTAACCGAAGGACGCGCCGCGCTCGCACAACATCACATTCGGGTTGCCGCTTTCATTCAGCTTGGCCAGCACGTTCTTCATGTCCCAGGGGGCAAGGAACTGACCTTTCTTGACATTGATGACGCGGCCGGTCTTGGCGGCAGCGACGAGAAGATCGGTCTGGCGGCTGAGGAAGGCCGGGATCTGCAGCACATCAACCACTTCGGAAACGATGGCGCATTGCTCTTCCGTGTGGATGTCGGTCAGAACGGGAAAACCGAACTCCTTCTTGAGATCGGCGAAAACCTGCATCGCGCTATCAAGGCCGATGCCGCGCTTGCCGGAAAGCGAGGTGCGGTTCGCCTTGTCGAAGGAGGATTTGTAAACGAGGCCTATACCCAGCTTATCGCAGAGTTCCTTGAGTACACCGGCGATCATGAAGGCATGGTCGCGGCTTTCCATCTGGCAGGGGCCGGCAATCAGCGAAAAACGCTCGCTGTTGCAGAAGGAGACCTTGCTGTCGCCGTCGCCGGCGGTGACTTTGAGATTGTTCGTAACGCTCATCATTTTTCCTCGAAGGCGAAGGCAACGCCCTGACCCGGTGCTACGGGCGCCACCAGACGACCGCCCGCTTCCATGCTGGAAACGCCATTAGCAGCAAGCACCGCCGCTGTCACGGCAAGATCGCGAACGGAAAAGACGATGCCCGCGCCGCGCAATCCGCCTGCGCTTTGGCTGGACGCATCTATGGATGCGTCGCCGAAGGCAGGTTTTTCCGTCAATCTTATTGCGGCATTTGCCGTCGCAAACGTTCTGTCGCCGCTGGGGGACAAGGTGGATGAAAAACCAAACACCGCCTCGGCCAGCGCCCCTGCCCTCGCATCCGCGCCTGGGATCAGGATGATTTCTGAAAGCCCTGTGACGCCGTTGGCATGGCGCTCCAACGCTGACCGGTCACCCGGCAGGGCCTTGATCCGCTGGCAACTGAACATAAAAAAAACCGCAGCAGATCCGCTTGCCGCAAACGCCAATCGAAACGAGGCTTCGCTTCTCGATCCGTCGGGCATCTGCACGGGTCGCGAAAATTCGAAAATATCGCCGGCGGATAAGTTTGCGGAGATAAACCGCTGATGATCGTCAAAGGCGTCTTTCGTTCCAGCGACAAGGGCGGAGAAACCTTCTCCGTGGCTTGCCCTGAAGTCGCGATCCCGGCGGGTGAATACATCGCCATTCCCCACTGATTCACGATACTTAGCCGGATCATGAACAGCAAGCGGTTCAAGATAGGTGCCGTCCGCGAAGAAGACGCACGCATTCATCGTGCCGAACGGATGGATCGCCTGAGGCGCAACTGTGAAACCGAGGTTTGCCAGGCGCGCCGTGGCGACATCAATGTGGGCAACGGGCAGGACAAGATGATCAACGGGATAAGGGTTCAACTGAACGGCCTCCGCAGCTGGGAAATCCATCGGGCCAGAAAAGCACGGCGAGGATGAAGAGGCAAATGGTCGGCTCGGAACAATAGACGTTATCTCGAACTCCTTCCATGTGTGCATCAGGCATAATTGTTGACTTGTAAACAATCTATATATAGATTTTATCGTCGACTTACTGGGTTTGAAGAGGCTTTATGTGGGGGATATGATGCGGGCGGCCGTGCTCCACTTGAGAGAAACGGTTTACCTCTGGCAAAGCATGAAACGGGAATAACATGGATCAACTCCCCCGCAGGGCGACTGACGTCAATATCGACCGGCTGGAGACGGCGCTTGGTTTCCTCATCCGCCTCGCCCAGCTCAAGACCTATGACGATTTCTTCACGGCGCTCGGGGATTCGGGCATGCGGCCGGGGGAATTCTCCGTGCTTTTCGTCATCATGCATAACCCCGGCATTCGTCAGACGGCGCTCGGCCAGCGACTGATGATCAAGCGCGCGCACATGACCAAACTGATCCGTGCTTTCGAAGACAGGGGCCTGGTAACCCGCCGTGTTCCCGATGACGATCGCCGGGCCATCGAACTGACGCTTTCGGCGGAAGGCGTGGCGCATGTGCGCAAGGAGAGCGAGTGGTTCTTTTCGCACGAGGCGACGCTCGGCGCGGGCCTGACCACGGCCGAGCGCGATCAGTTCATCGCCCTGCTACATAAATTTCTGGGCATGAACTTGGGAGAAACAGGCCGTGAATATTGATGAACTCGTCGCCATAGATGTGCATACTCATGCCGAGGAGCCGTGCTGCGGCCCCCGCGACGACGGTTATGATGAATTTCAGGCGGGTATGGCGAAATATTTCAAGAACCCCGCCGGCCACAAGGGCATGTTGCCGACCGTGCAGGAAACAGCCGCCTATTATCGCGAGCGTAAAATCGGCTGCGTGATTTTTCCGGTCGATGCGGAACGGGAAACCGGTTTTCGCCGATATGAAAATGAAGAGGTGGCGAAGATCGCTGCCGACAACAGCGACATCATGATCCCTTTCGCGTCGATCGACCCCGCCAAGGGAAAGGCCGGAGCGCGCGAAGCGAGGCGTCTGGTGCGTGACTTCGGGGTGAAAGGCTTCAAGTTTCACCCGACGATGCAGGGCTTTTACCCCAACGACCGCATGGCCTACCCGCTTTATGAAGCCATCGCCGAGGAAGGCGCAATCACGCTTTTCCACACCGGGCAGACGGGCGTCGGCGCGGGCTTACGCGGCGGCATGGCAATGCGGCTGAAGTTTTCAAATCCCATCCATCTCGATGACGTCGCGGTCGATTTCCCCGACATGCCGATCATTCTCGCACACCCCTCCTTCCCCTGGCAGGAAGAAGCGCTCTCCGTCGCCACCCATAAGCCGAATGTCTACATCGACATGTCGGGCTGGTCGCCAAAGTATTTCCCGCCGATCCTGGTGCAATATGCCAATTCGCTGCTGAAACATAAGATGCTGTTCGGATCGGACTGGCCGGCGATGACGCCGGAGCGCTGGCTCAACGATTTCGCCAATATTCCGATAAAAGACGAGGTTCGTCCGCTGATCCTCAAGGAAAACGCAAAAAGGCTGCTGAAGCTCTAGACCTTAAGGACTACTGTCATTTTATGGGCCTCGGTTTTGAACCGGGGCTATCGTTTGCACGAATAAGCGCTCGGAAGGCGTCGGCAATCATCGCCAAAAGACAAAGGCCCACCGTTTCCGGCAGGCCTTCTTCATGAGCTCAAGCGTTTCTAACGAAAAAACTGGAAGCCTCACGGCTCCGGCTCCATCTCGTTGTCCGCGTCCTCGGGCTGCAAAACCCACTGACGCGCGTTTACCGGCCCTTCGCCGGGTCCGCCGCGTCATCTGCACGGCGCTACCCGAACCTGTCAGGACGCTTTTTTGGTACGCCAGCTGTCCGCGTAATTGTCACGTGCTTCGGCCGCATAAGGCGTCGGCGAGACGCGGACACGGATTTCTTTCTGCTTGTGGCGCTCCGTCGAGGTCTTGCCAGAACCGCCGTTCGGCTCTCCCCAGACAAGGGTGAGAACGTCGCCGACCTGAATATCGTTATCGACGATACCAAGCGAGAGCATGCAGCGCTCATTATACGAGTAGCCGGTGAACATCGACATGCCGACCTGCTTGCCCCCCTTCAAGATGATATCTGCTCCGGTCGAAGCGTAATTGGCCTGCGGGAAGTCGATCCATTTGTAATGGTCTTCGCCCGGACGGAACGCGGATGCGATGACATCCACCACATCTTCGGCGTTCCACTCGAAGGTGACCTTCTTGCGCTGCGTCTTGCCTTTCATGATCTCCAGCGCCGACTTGCCGATGAAGTCGTCTTTTTTCCAACCAATATAGAAGTCGTAACCCAGCTCGAACGGGTTAACGTAATAATCCTCGATATTATCGGAAACGAAGCTGCCGCCGATCGCACCCGTCGCCTCATAGCTATCGGCGCCCAGCCAGTCGCGATAGTCCTTCAACATGCCGTCGCCGGTGTAGATGCCCGGCAGTGGCGACGGGATCCAGCCCGATTCAAGCGTGTTGGTGGAATAGGCGCGGCTGCCGCAACGCACGAGATTGACGCCGGCTTCGTTGGCCGCGGCCAGAATGCAGGAGAGGATGTAGCTCTTGTCCTCATAGGGTCCCCAGACCTCGAGGCCTGGCGCGCCAGACATGCCGTGGCGCAACGCCTGCACCTTCTTGGAGCCGATATTGATCCAGTCGACGTGGAAGAACTTGATGTCCGGGATAGGGCCGCGGTTCAATTTCTCGAAAACTTTCGGCGCATCGGGGCCCTGTATCTGATAGCGGTAATGGGTGCGCAGCACGCGCTCGCCTTCCGGCCGCGACGGGGACCGAGGATCGTGTTTGATGCGAACGTTCCACTTGCCATAGGCCGCGCAGAACATCAGCCAGCTGGAGGTCGGCGCACGGCCGACGAGAATGAACTTATCCTGGCGCTCACGGAAAATGATGTGGTCGCCGATGACGTGGCCATCAGGCGTGACCGGCACGAAGTGCTTGGCGCGATTGAGATCGAAATTCGAGAAAGAGTTGATGCCGTGATGGGCGAGAAATTTTTCGGCGTCGGGGCCTTCGACGATCAGCTCATCCATATGATGGGACTGGTCAAACAGGACCGCGCCATCGCGCCAGGCAGCCTGCTCGGAGCGCCAATTGCTGAACTCTCCGGCAACGACAGGGTATACATACATGCCAATTTTTGAGTTTCGAAGCATTTCAACCGGGTTCGGATATTGCTTCAAAACCTCGGTCAGACTGGAATTCGCCATTCTAATCTCCTCCCTGGAAATCGCGTCTATGTATACATAGAAACGCCGGGCATTGATAAATTGCAAGCGGAAAATTTCGTCCTTTACGAGCGCATCGGCAAAAATAAAGGCGGCTCCGCAAGGGGCCGCCCTCATAATTCCCGCGTTCTCCGGGGCTTAGTCGCTGATCAGCGCCAGACCCGGCATCTGCGCGATCAATTCAGGCGCTTCGCGGATCATGTATTCAAGATTGGTGCGCGCTGTGCGGGAATGCTCCCGCGCGATCGCCTCCGCACGTGCGCCCTCCCGCGCAGCAATGGCCGCCACGATTGCCTTGTGCTGCTCCTGCGCACCCCTTAGCGAACGGCGAAACGCGCCGATATTCGCCTTGTCGGGGAGAAAAGCGGAGGGGGAAGCAAAAGGCAGCGAACTTGCCCGTTCCACCTCACGGCGAATCATCTCGCTGCCGCAGAGCGCCGCAAGCTGATGGTGAAACACCTGATTGAGCGCGGAATAGCGATCGAAATCGACGTCATCGACACGGTCGCCGAAGCATAGATCCAGCTCGCGTATCGTGTGGCCAATCTCCTCAAGCGCCCCCCTGGAGGCGCCACGTTCCGCAGCCAGCCGGGCCGCCGTGCCCTCCATAACACCTCGAATTTCAATGGCATCCACGACGTCCGCAAAACCGAACCGACGCACGACAAACCCGCCGCCCGGCAGACGGTTGAGCAACCCTTCCTCCGTCAGGCGTGAAAGCGCTTCGCGTACGGGCGTGCGGGAAATATCCAGAAGTTCGGCGGTCGGCACCTCAAAGAGCCGCATACCTCCTGGAAGCTCGCCACTCAGAATCTTCTCCCTGAGTTCGATCACCGCCCGACCGCCATGTGTTGCCGCATCGCCCTGCTTCATGCCACCCCTCCAACCTGCCGCCATCGCGTCGCAGCACCTGTTCTGCGATGTATACACCGCCTCCCGATCGTTGCGAGACACAATCTTCGCCATGGGTCTCAATCAAACAGGACAGCACAAGGTTTTCATTAAGCGATTGGAATCCCGCTACAGACCCGATCAGTGTATTCATTTACACTAATCAACGAAGCGGAGAAGATCAATATTTTGGGTATTTGGCAAATTTTCGATTGAACCAGCGAACCTCATGTATACATAATCAGACCTCGCTAAGGGAGAAAGCGATGGGATGGTCAAGTTTCTGGGAGAATCAGGCTTCGGTGGAACACACGGTTACGGCCGGCGACATAGTGAGCGGCTGGTCAATCGAGGTCATGCCACGCACGGCTGCAAAGATCGGCAACTTCAGAGATATTCTGCCTGAGGGAACGCGGGTTTATATCGCCCACATAGAGGGCACGCCGATTGCCGACATGATATCGACCGCAAAACGCCTGCACCATGAAGGCTTTCCGGTCATACCGCACATTCCGGCCCGGGGCATCGGGGGGAAAAGCGATCTGGAGGAATGGCTGAAGCGCTATCGGGGCGAGGCCGGCGTGACGCAGGCCCTGCTGCTCGGCGGCGGCCAGAAAGAAGCGATCGGAAGCTTCTCGAGCTCGATCGACATGATCGAAACCGGCCTTTTTGACGAGATGGGCTTCACGCACCTTCATCTGGCCGGTCATCCCGAGGGCAATCGCGACATCGATCCCGACGGCTCATCCCGCGCTGTCGATCAAGCCCTGCTGTGGAAGCAGAATTTTGCCGACCGGACAGACGCCCGGCTCGCTTTGACCACGCAGTTCGCCTTCGATGCCGATGTCGTCACGGAATGGGCGACGCGGATCCGCGCGATGGGCGTCACGATCCCGATCCATGTCGGCGTTGCCGGCCCGACCAAGCTGCAGACGTTGATCAAATTCGCCGTCGCCTGCGGTGTTGGGCCGTCCCTGAAGGTGCTGCAGAAGCGAGCGCTCGATCTTTCGAGGCTTTTCGTTCCCTATGAGCCGACCGATGTCATCGCGGGGCTCGTTGCCCATAAGGCGGCTCATCCGGACAGCCTGATCGAGCAAGTTCATATCTTCCCGCTGGGTGGCATTACACCTGCCGCTGAGTGGATGAAGAAGCATACATCATCAAGGACTTTCGCCCATGTCGCCTGAGAAAACATCTCTTCAGGCGACATTGCCCTGTTGCGACGTGATCGCCCTTTCGAACAGATCAGGCCGTCGCATCCGGCGCTTTCAGCCTCGTAGCACGCTTTTCAAGGAAGGCGCGCAGGCGCTCCTCGGCTTCGGGGCTGGCTGCCGTGAAAGAGGAAATGAAGGATTCCACGAACAATCCGTCTTCCTTGGCCATATCCTGGATACGGGGAAGCGCATTGATTACCGCATAGTTCGACAGCTGCGCATTGGACGCGGCCGCGGTGGCCAGCTGGTGCGCCCTGACTAATGCCTCACCGCGCGGCACCACATATTGCACGAGGTTCCATCGCTCGGCTTCGACAGGCGAGGCAACGCGGCCCGTCAGCATCATGTCGCTCATGCGGGCAACGCCCATCAGTCGGGCGATGCGCACCGACCCGCCGCCTCCGACGAAAATGCCGCGCTGCCCCTCTGGAAGGGCAAAAAAGGCGCTCTCATCGGCAACGCGCAGATGGGTGGAGGCCGCAAGCTCCAGTCCGCCGCCGACCACGGCGCCGTGCAGCGCCGACACCCAGGGAATGGTGCCATGTTCGATCTGCGAGAAGACGGCATGCCAGCGGCGCGAGCCGCGCACACCTTCAATCGGCGTCTTGGAAATATGCTCGCCAAGATCGAGCCCGGCGCAAAAATGATCGCCATGCCCGAAGATAACGGCAGCGCGCGCTTCATTTTCCGCCCTCGCCGCGGCACCGGCAATGGCTTCAACGAAACGGTCGCTGATGGCGTTGCGTTTTTGCGGCCGGTTCAGCCCCACAAAGGCGATGTCGCCGCGCAATTCATAGGTGACGAATTCGTCTGTCGTTTTTTCGCTCATGGCGACGTCTCCGATAGTCCAGGCAAATGTACAATTAACTTTCCGCATTTTGTTTACAAGGATATTATTTTCTTGTAATCATTTTTTTGACAAAAGATTATTTGCATGGTCGCGTGAATGACGTCTGGGAGGAGGTCGTGACGATGAAGGTGAAGCTTTGGTCGCCCGATGTCGCATGGGAGAAGCGGCCGAACGGCGAGATCATGATCTGGCGGAACGATCCGCTTGGCCCCTACCCGCGCAAACTCAATGAGCGCCTCATTCACTGGGCGGTGACAACGCCTGATCGCACCTGGATGGCGGATCGACAGGGGCGTGAGCCGTGGCGCGAGGTCAGCTATGCGCAGGCCCTCGACAAGGTCCGCCGTATCGCCCAGTTCCTGCTCGACAAGGATCTCTCGGTCGAAAAGCCGCTTCTGGTGCTTTCGGAAAACTCCATCGAGCATGCGCTGATGGTGCTTGCGGCCCAGCATGTCGGCATTGCCTCGGCGGCGATCACCCCGGCCTATGCAACCTCGTCCGATCTCGGCAAGCTTCACGATATCCGCAGGCAGATCACACCCGGAATGGTTTTTGCCGAGGATGCGGCACCGTTCCACCGCGCGCTGCAAGAGGTGTTCGATGACGGCACGCCGCTCGTCGGCCTCAGCAATCTGCCGGAAGATCATCCCAACACATTTCGGTTCGACGCGTTGCTCGAGACCGTACCCACGCAGACGGTGGATCAGGCCTTCGATTCGGTCGGCCCGGATACCGTCGCCAAATTCCTTTTCACATCAGGCACCACCGGTTCGCCCAAAGCCGTCATCCAGACACAGCGGATGCTGTGCTCCAATCAGGAGATGATTGCCGACTGTTATGCCTATTTTCGCGATGAGCCGCCCGTGGTCGTTGACTGGGCGCCGTGGAACCATACGGCGGCCGGCAACAAGGTTTTCAACCTCGTCATCTATAATGGCGGCACCTATTACATCGACCGCGGCAAGCCGAGCCCTGCCCTGATCGGCCAGACCATCGATAATCTGCGCGACGTTTCTCCTACCTGGTATTTCAACGTTCCCGCTGGCCACGAGATGCTGGTTCAGGCGATGCGTAAGGACGAGGCGCTGTGCCGCACCTTCTTTCGTGACCTGAAATTGCTGATGTATGCCGGCGCCGGCATGGCCCAGCACACCTGGGATGCGCTGATCGAGCTTTCGGTTGCGACGGTCGGCCATGCGGTTCCGATGGGTGCCGGCCTCGGCTCGACGGAAACCGCCCCCTTCTCGCTGTTCTGCACCGAACCGCAGGATAAACCCGGCAATATCGGCATCCCGGCGCAGGGCGTGACAATGAAGCTCGTGCCGGTCGATGATCGATATGAGCTGAGGCTGAAAGGCCCCAATATCACGCCGGGTTACTGGCGTAACGCCGAACTGACGGCAGCCGCTTTTGATAAGGAGGGCTTCTACCGCATCGGCGATACCGTGAAGTTCGCAGTTCCTGACGATCCGCGCCGGGGGTTTTATTTCGATGGCCGCATGGCCGAGAATTTCAAGCTACAGACAGGCACCTGGGTTGCGGTCGGGCCTTTGCGTGCTCAATTCGTCAACATGTTTTCGGGCCTCATCCGTGACGCCGTCATAACCGGCGAAAACCGCTCTGAACTGGGGGCGCTCGTCGTTCCCTTCATGCCGGCCTTGCGCGAGCTTGTTCCGGGCTCGCATCAGCTGTCCGATGCAGAGATCATCCAGCATCCCAATGTCAGGGTCCAGATTGCCGCAAGGCTTTCCGCTCACCAGAAACAGGCAAGCGGTTCGGCAAGTCGCATCATGCGCCTTCTGGTCATCGAAGACCCGCTTCGCTTCGAAAAGGGTGAGGTGACCGACAAGGGGTCGATCAACCAGCGTGCCGTGCTTCTGCATCGCAGGGATTTGGTCGACGCACTCTACGGCGATACGCCCCAGGTCATCACGGTCAGCAAAGAGGTGGCAGCATGAACATCGAAGGCGCAGGCGCTCTTGTGACAGGCGCGGCATCGGGCCTTGGCGCGGCAGTGGCCAGAATGCTCGCGGCGCGTGGGGCTGCGGTCACCATCTTTGACCGTAACGGCGAAGCCGGCCAGAAACTGGCGACGGAAATCGGCGCTACGGCCGTTCAGGGCGATGTGGCAAGCGATGCCGATGCGCAGCTCGCGATCAACGCGGCAGCCTCCGCCAAGGGCGGGCTTCGCATTCTCGTCAATTGTGCGGGGGTGGGCACGGCCGGCCGCATTCTCGGGCGCGAAGGCCCTCAGACGCTTGGTGATTTCGAAAAGGTTATCCGCGTCAACCTGATCGGTACGTTCAATATGATGCGGCTTGCCGCCGCCCGTATGGCGCAGACCGAGCCGATGGACGGCGCAGACAACGGCGTGATCGTCAATACCGCCTCGGTTGCCGCCTTCGAAGGTCAGGTCGGACAGGCAGCCTATGCGGCATCGAAAGGCGGCATCGTTTCACTGGCCTTGCCCGCGGCGCGTGAACTTGCCCGCTTCCGCATTCGGGTCAACACCGTCGCGCCGGGCATTTTTATGACGCCCCTGCTTCAGGGTTTGCCACAGGAAGTTCAGGAAAGCCTTGCGAGCCAGATACCCCATCCGTCCCGGCTCGGCGATCCCGCCGAATTCGCCGACGCGGTCCGGTTTCTTATCGAAAACGATTACATGAACGGCGAAGTCATCCGTCTGGATGGCGCGATCCGCATGCAGCCGCGGTGATGCGATGAGTTTTTCAACGCAGGCGACAAGCACATTAGAGCTTCTGAAAGCAACGCCGGGCTGGCGTCGTATCCAGTCGATTCGCGGCGATTGTGACGATGCTCTCGTAGAGGCCGTTCTCGATGAAGCGGCGCGCTTTGCTGAAACCGTTCTTGCGCCGCTGAACACAGCGGCTGATCGTCAGGGCTGTACTGTCGTCGATGGCCGCGTTCTTGTTCCCGACGGTTTCGGTGATGCTTTCAGCCAGCATGCAGGCAATGGCTGGCTCGCCATGGACGTGCCGGAACGCTTCGGTGGCCAGGGCCTGCCGCTTTCGATCCAGACCGCCTGTGCACCGCTTTTCGAACGCGGCTGTGTGGCGTTGATGATGGCCTCCGGGTCTACCCGTGCGGCCTGCCATTTGATCGCCGAGGTGGCGGATTATGCCGTTGCGAAGGAATGGGTTCCGTATCTTGCACGCGGCGAATGGGCGGCGACCATCTGCATCTCCGAGCCGGATGCCGGTTCTGATCTCGCGCGGCTGCGCAGCCGCGCTGCCTTGAGAGACGGTGCGTGGCGCATCACCGGTTCGAAAATCTGGATATCTTTCGGCGATCACGACATGTCGACCCGTATCTGCCACTGTCTGCTTGCCCGTACAGGTGAGGAAACCGGGACACGCGGCCTCAGCCTGTTTCTTGTGCCCGATGAAATCGACGGGCAACGTAACGGCATCAGCGTTGACCGCATCGAGGAAAAGATGGGCCTGCACGGCTCGCCCACCTGCGCCCTGCGCTTTGAAGCTGCGCGCGGCATTTTACTCGGCGAGGAGGGACGCGGTCTTGCCCAGCTGTTTGCAATGATCGAGTTGATGCGCCTGCAAACGGGATGTCAGGGGCTGGGACTCGCCTCGGCCGCCATCGACATTGCGGAGAGCTACGCGCAGGAGCGTCACCAGGGTGGCGATCCGGCAAAACCGGCCATCCCGATCGCACACCATCCCGATGTTCGCCGCCAGCTCGAAGAGGCACGGCTGCGCACGGAAACCCTGCGTGCTGCAACGCTCGAACTTGCCACCGTCATGGACCTCGCGCGCCTTGAGCCGGACGAGAATTTGCGCGACGATTTGCAGGCGCTGTCGCGCTGGCTCTTGCCGCTCGTCAAGAATTTCGGCGCGGATGCCGGCTTCACAGTCTCCAATCAGGCCATACAGATCTTGGGCGGGGCGGGTTACACGCGGGAATGGCCACTGGAGCAATATCTGCGCGATGCGCGCGTGATGACCATTTACGAAGGCACCACCGGCATGCAGGCCATCGACCTTCTGACCCGTCGGCTGTGGCGAGAAGGCGGAAAAGGCCTCGACGTTTTTCTGAAACGCGCCCGCGAGGATCTCGCCAATTGTCCGGCTGCAACAGCAAGAGCCGCGGAGGCAACGCTTAACGCGTTCGAGGCCGAGAGCCAGCGCATGGCCGCACTCGCGGATCAGCCTGAGGCGGGCCTCTGGCAGGCCAACGCCTATCTGAACGCCGCATGGGACGCTTTCGCCGCCTGGCTGGCTGTTCGGGTGGAGGCCGTTTCAGCGCTGCAGCAATCGACGGCGGGAGAAGCGGCCTGATCTCGACAATATATTGAAATGCATTTTCCGGGCGTTCGTGAACGTCCGCTCATTGGGAGGAGAGACAATGAAAAAGCGTATAATGACATGGATGGCAACGGCTGTTGCCCTGACGATGACGGCAGGCTCGGCTTTCGCCGATATCACCATTGGTGTGACCATACCCACGACCGGACCGGGCGCTGCGCTGGGTATACCGCTCAAACAGTCGATCGAATTGTGGCCGTCCGAAATCGACGGTGAAAAGCTGAAGGTCATCCTGCTCGACGATGCCGGTGATCCCTCGGTTGCAACCACCAATGCGCGTCGCTTCGCCAGTGACGACAAGGTGGATGTCATCGTCGGTTCCGCCCTCACGCCGGCCGCGATTGCTGTCGCAGGCGTGGCGAATGAGACGGAAGTGCCGCATTTCGCGCTCTCGCCAATACCGCCAACGGCCGCGAAGAAATGGAACTTCGTCATGCCGCAGTTCTCCACCGTCCTGGTGAAGAGCATGTTCGCCCGCATGCAGAAGGACGGTATCAAACGTGTCGCCTTTATTGGTTTTGCCGATTCCTACGGCCAGCAGTGGGTCGATGCGCTGAAGACCACGGGTAAGGACTATGGTCTCGAACTGGTTGCGGAGGAGCGTTATGCCCGCGCCGACACCTCTGTTTCCGGCCAGGTACTGAAATCGCTTGCCGCACGTCCGGATGCCGTCTTCATCGGCGCATCGGGCACGGGTGCCGCCCTGCCCCAGATCGGCGTGCGCGAACGCGGCTTCAAGGGCAAGATTTATGTCGTTTCGGGTGCAGTCACCTTCGATTTCCTGCGGATCGCCGGCAAGGCCGTTGAGAACACCGTGTTTTCCTCCGGCCCGGTCATGGTCGCGGAAGATCAACTGGATAGCTCGCCCACCAAGGAACAGGGCCTTGCCTATCTCAAGGCTCTCGAGGCCAAGTTCGGCGCAAACGCCCGAACCCAGTTCGGCTCGCATGTCTGGGATGTGATGGTGATTCTCAAGAAGGCCGTTCCGGTTGCGCTCAAGAAGGCAAAGCCCGGCACGCCCGAATTCCGCATGGCACTGCGCGATGCCATCGAAACAAACGGGCCGTATAACGCCACGCACGGTGTCTACGAATTCACGGCCGACGATCATTATGGCCTCGACCAGCGGGGCGTCGTGCTGCTGACGGCGAAAGACGGAAAGTTCGTACTGCTGCCCGACGATAAATAATCCGCGGGACTGGAAAAACCGTCGGGGAGCCTGTCTCCCCGGCCTACCCCACGAGGGAAAACGCCGCGTGCCGTGGCGAAACCGGCCCCGGATCGCCTGCACTTGAACTATTCGTCACGCCTTACCGAGAGCCAAACCAAAGGGTGCATTTTGGACGCGACTATTGCCACATTCCTGATCCAGGACGGCGTCACCAATGGCGCGATCTACGCGCTGCTGGGGCTCGCTATCGTTCTGGTCTTCGCCGTCACCCGGGTGATCTTCATTCCGCAAGGTGAGTTTGTCGCCCATGGCGCGCTGACGCTGGCGCTGCTCGATGCCGGGCGCGTGCCTGGCACGCTGAAGCTGCTGTTGTGCATGGGCGCTGTGGCCCTCGTTCTCGACCTTTGGGGAATGCGGCGGGGCATGCGCCTTTCGCCGCTGCTGCGCGCGATGGCCATCAACCTTGCGCTCCCGGGTCTGATCTATGGGCTGGTCGCCATTCTGGCTCCCATGCAGCTGCCATCGTTCCTGCGCGCCCTCATCACCATCGCCATCATCGGCCCGATGGGATATTACGTCTATCGTATCGCCTACCGACCGCTTGCCGACGCCTCCGTGCTTGTGCTTCTCATCGCTTCCGTTGGCGTGCATCTGGCGCTGATGGGCCTCGGGCTTGCCTTTTTTGGTCCGGAGGGGCTGCGTGCAGCGCCATTGAGCGATGCCGGTTTCACGCTTGGACCGATGCTCGTCAGCGCGCAAAGCATCTTCATCTATCTCGCGACGATCCTCGTGATGGTCGGCCTCTACTTCTTCTTCGAAAAGACGTTGCTTGGCAAGGCCCTGAAAGCAACGGCCATCAACCGGCTCGGCGCGCGACTTGTCGGTGTTCGAACGGAACTGACCGGTGTCACCGCCTTTGTGCTTGCCGCCGCAATCGCGGCCATCTCAGGCGTGCTGATCGGTCCAATCACCACCATCTTCTACGACACGGGCTTCCTGATCGGCCTCAAGGGCTTCGTTGCTGCCATTCTCGGCGGCATGGCGAGCTTTCCCGTTACTGCCATTGCCGCGATCGGTGTCGGGCTGATTGAGGCCTTCGCGTCCTTCTTCGCCAGCGATTTCAAGGAAATCATCGTATTCGGTCTCATCGTGCCGGTGCTGATCTGGCTTTCCTTCGGCGCCAGCCATCATGAGGAAGAGTGATATGACCCTCGGCAGACACCTTTATCCCGCCATTGCCGCGCTTCTTCTCGTCGCCGCCTTCCCGCTGCTGCCGGTTCCACCATTCTGGGTGACGCTCGCCAACAATATCGGGCTTGCATCTCTGGTCGCCATCGGGCTCGTGCTGTTGACCGGCGTTGGTGGCATGACCTCCTTCGGCCAGGCGGCCTTTTGCGGTTTCGGCGCCTATACGACGGCGGTTCTGACCACGGCCTACGGCTTTTCACCCTGGCTCACGCTACCGCTGTCTCTCGTTGTCGGCGTCATCGTGGCCCTGCCGCTAGGGCTGATGACAGTCAGGCTTTCCGGACACTACCTGCCGCTCGGCACCATCGCCTGGGGGCTTGCGATCTATTACCTTTTCGGTCGCATCGAGCTCCTCGGCCGGTATGACGGGATCTCCGGCATTCCACCACTCTCGGTCGGCAACGAACCGCTGATGAGCAGCAGCTCGATCTATTACGTGATCTGGATATTCGTCGTTGCCGTGGCGATCGGCGCGCAGAACCTGCTCGACAGCCGTGTCGGGCGCGGCATTCGCGCCCTGCGTGGCGGCTCGCAGGCAGCGGAGGCGTTCGGCGTGAATATCGAGCGGGCCAAACTAACCGTCTTCGTCTTCGCAGCCGTTGTAGCAGCGCTGTCCGGCTGGCTTTACGCCCATATGCAGCGGTCGATAAACCCGACGCCTTTCGGGCTCGACATGGGCATCACCTATATGCTGATGGCCGTCGTCGGTGGTTCGGGCCGGGTTGTGGGCGCCATCTTCGGCGCAGCCGTGGTGCTGGTGTTGAAAGAGGTGCTGCAACGGGTCCTGCCCGGCCTTGTCGGCACCTCGGTGAATGTAGAAATGATCGTGTTCGGCGTGCTGCTCGTCCTGATCCTGCAGCTCTCCCGAGACGGTCTTTGGCCACTTCTGGAAAAATACCTGCCTGCCCGGCCGCCGCGCGCCATCCGCCGCGACGGCGCCAGTCTTGAAACGCGGCACATGCCTGCGCCCGGCAGTCCGCTGGTCCGGGTCGATCGGGTGCGGAAGACATTTGGCGGACTGACGGCGGTCAACGATGTCAGCTTCGATATCAAGGCCGGGCAGATCGTCGGCCTGATCGGCCCGAACGGCGCCGGCAAGAGCACGACTTTCAATCTCATCACCGGCATCCTCGGCCTTTCCGGCGGCAACGTCACCTATCAGGGACAGAAGCTTTCAGGCCTCAATCCCCGGCTGATCGCCAAACGCGGCATCGCCAGAACCTTTCAGCATGCCAAGGTCCTTCCAACCATGTCGGTGCTCGAAAATGTCGCTCTCGGCGCGCATCTGCGTGGCAATGCCGGCGTTTTCCGGAGCTTCTTCCGGCTGGAGCGAAAACAGGAGCAGGCGCTGCTTGCCGAAGCCGCCCATCAGCTCGATCGCGTCGGTCTCGGTGCTCATCGCGACCGTCCCGCCGGCGACCTCGCTCTCGGGCAGATCCGAATTCTGGAAATCGCCCGCGCGCTCTGCCTCAACCCGACGCTTCTGCTGCTCGACGAACCGGCGGCCGGTCTGCGCCACGGCGAAAAGCAGGAGCTCGCCACACTGCTGAAAAAACTGCGGGCCGAGGGCGTGAGCGTGCTGCTCGTCGAGCATGACATGGGTTTCGTCATGGGGCTGGTCGATCACATCGTCGTCCTCGATTTCGGCACCCTGATCGCCGAAGGCAAGCCGGCTGAAATCAGGCAACATCCAGCCGTGATCGCGGCTTATCTTGGGGGTGCAGCGTGAGCGGACATCTACTCGACATCAAAGACATCCACGTTGCCTATGGCCGGGCGGAGGTGGTGCATGGCATCTCGCTTTCCATGACGTCCGGCAGCATCGTCACGGTCATCGGAGCAAACGGGGCAGGCAAGACCACGCTGCTCAACGCCATCATGGGCGTCGTGCCTTCGCGCGGGACCATTCTTTACGACGGCGCGCCAGTGCCCGATACCATCGAGGCCCGGGTTGCCGCTGGCCTTTGCCTTGTGCCGGAAAGGCGCGAATTGTTCGGGTCGATGACCGTCGAGGATAATATCGAGCTCGGCGGATTCCTGCGCTCACGCCAGGAGCGCAACTCAACCCGTGAGGAAATACACGCACTCTTTCCACGCCTTCGCGAGCGCAGCAAGCAGCTTGCCGGAACGCTTTCCGGCGGCGAAAGGCAGATGCTGGCGCTCGCCCGGGCACTAATGAGCCAGCCGAGGCTTTTGCTGCTGGATGAGCCTAGTCTCGGGCTTGCGCCGTTGATCGTCGCCGAAATCCTGCGCATCGTTGCCGAACTGCGTCGTACCGGTGTCTCCATCCTGCTGGTCGAACAGAACGCCCGCGCCGCGCTTGAAATCGCCGACGAGGCCTACCTCGTCGAACTCGGCGAGGTCCGCCGCTCAGGCCCGGCCGCCGAACTCGCCGTCGATCCGGCACTGATGGCGAGCTATCTCGGACCGGGCGAACACGCCCTCTAAGAAAATCCTCGTAACGGATATGAGCGATTTGCCGTCTTAGACGGACGGATCGTCGTACCGGATGCCTGAAACACAGAGCTGCCTTCAATTGCCCACTTCAGACAGCAGTTCCTCCGATTGTAAAAATAGTCACCAACCCTACCGGCTCTCGGCAGTTCACGCTTTCGAATATCAAATCACGATCTGAGATGCACCCTTCACGAAATTTTAGGGGATTGCGGAACACATATGGAACATATAGTGTTCGTTCTGTATTTGTTTCGCGACCTCAACGACGATTCTCAAGGGTGTTTTCCTCATGCTCACGCGCAAACAGCAGGAATTGCTTCTCTTCATTCATGAAAGAATGAAAGAGTCCGGCGTGCCGCCCTCCTTCGATGAAATGAAGGACGCACTCGATCTTGCTTCCAAATCCGGCATCCACCGGCTGATTACCGCACTCGAAGAGCGCGGGTTTATTCGCCGGCTACCCAACAGGGCGCGAGCGCTGGAAGTGATAAAATTACCTGAGGCCTATACGCCGGGCGCAAGGCCGCAGCGTGGTTTCTCACCGAGCGTCATCGAAGGCAGCCTGGGCAAGCCGAAGGCGCCGGAGCCGGCCGCGACCCCCAAGGCGCCTGCCAATGATCTCGGCGGTGCCGTCACCGTGCCGGTCATGGGCCGCATCGCCGCCGGTGTGCCGATTTCCGCCATCCAGAACAACACCCATGATGTGGCCGTACCTGTGGACATGCTGGGTTCGGGCGAACATTACGCTCTGGAGGTCAAGGGTGATTCGATGATCGAGGCCGGCATTTTTGATGGCGATACCGTCATCATCCGCAACGGCAATACGGCCAATCCGGGTGATATCATCGTCGCGCTGGTGGATGATGAAGAAGCGACCCTGAAGCGTTTCCGCCGCAAGGGAGCCTCCATCGCGCTGGAAGCTGCAAACCCGGCCTATGAGACCCGAATTTTCGGGCCTGATCGGGTGAAGATACAGGGCAAGCTGGTGGGATTGATCCGCAGATATCATTGATGCCGCCGCCGGTTTGGATAAGCCAAATCGGTTGAACGGCGGCATATTTGGCCTGGAAGATGAAGGGCGCGTCATTTCGTTGAATTGATGCGCCTTTTCTTTTTTAAATGGCAAACGCGCTCGTCGTTGCGAAAATGCGGTTGTGCACGACGATCCATCCATCAATTGGCGTTATGGGAGCCATGGATTCTTTGCGATATTCCAAGACCATTCGCAGATATAGAAATGCGCATCCTATCGGGGGAAAACGCCATGTACGATCTTTATATTGCCAACAAGAACTATTCCTCATGGTCTCTGCGGCCCTGGGTTTTGATGCGCACCCTTGGCATCGCCTTTGATGAAAAACTCGTTCCCTTTGGCGAAGGTGTTGCCTTCTCCAGCTTTTCGCCGACGGGCAAGGTGCCGTGCCTTGTTGATGAGGGCGTGACGGTTTGGGAATCGCTGTCGATTGCCGAATATCTGGCCGAGAGACATCAGGGTGTCTGGGCAAGTGACAAGCAGGCACGGGCCTGGTCACGCTCGGCGGCAAGTGAAATGCATGCGGGCTTCTCTTCGCTGCGCAATCTCTATCCCATGTCGGTCGGTATCCGCGTAAAACCGAAGGGCGGCGATGCCGGGCTTGCGGCCGACATAAAACGCATTGATGCGCTGTGGAGCGAAGGCCTCGCAAAATTCGGCGGACCGTTTCTCGCCGGTCAAAAATTCACGGCGGTCGATGCCTTCTTCTGCCCGGTGGCGTTCCGTTTCCAGACCTATGGCGCCGATCTTTCGCCAGCGGCGAAGGCCTATTGTGACAGGCTGCTCGCCCTGCCCGCCATGCGCGAATGGTATGAGGCCGGGCTGAAGGAAATCTGGCGCGATCTGCCGCACGAAGAGGAAATCGGCAGCATTGGCGAATTGACCGCGGATTTGCGCGCCAAGGCCTGATAAATCATGCTGGCAGCACTCACTGCGATGCCGTCAGCACCTGAGTGACGGCTTCAGGCACCTCATGGTCAAAGCGCCCGCTCTTCCAGTCGTAGAAGCGATGTTCGCTCCACGGCCTGTCGGTGCTGGCGGTTGCCGCGCGCATCCGCCCCACCACCCCCGCCTGTTCGCTGCCGGCGAAATTTATCTCTACCGAGCCGATGCGTCTTAATGTGTCGCGATTGAGCAGCAGGGCGCCCGAGCGGCATTGCGCAAACGAGGTTCTGCGGGAGACGATGACAATATCGGCGATGTCACAGGCTTTCCCGGCAAACCGGCCGTCTTCCAGCACTATGATAAATTCGCCGCTTCCCGCGCGCGCCGCACACCAGATGCCTGTTCTGCAGGTGAAGACACCGGGTGCGGCATCTCTCAGCGTCGTTATCATCTCCCGCGCCACGGCCTTCATGTCCTCCGGCGCCAGCTTGGATTTGGTGGTGAGAGCAACGGTTGTTGTCGGAGCCCCCATCTTGAGAAGGACCGGTGGGAGCGGTTTGTCAGGCAACAGCAGCGCCCTCTGCCATTGCTCATAGATGAAGCCCTGCGGCCGCGTTTTTGTGGTGTAGACCCTGCCCTCGTCCAGAAGCGCCACCAGCTTGCCTTCCTCATGGACAAGCAGATCAGGCAGACCGCGTTGGGCGACGGCTCCAGAGAGGCCGAAGGCCAATATCAGAGGTGGCAAACCGAGTAGCGCCAAACGGGTGCGCAGCAATGTCAGCAGCAGGAAACCCACGGAGGCGATGCCGATGAACCAGCCATGCGGCCGCCCGGTCGCAGCGCTGCCGCCCCAGGACGCCACTTCCTGCGCAACCTCGATAACAAGCGCCATGCCGTAACCCATGACCTTCAGAAATGGTGCATCCAGCCCGAAGGGCATCAACAGCATGGCGATGAGGCCGAAGGGCATGACGACCAGCGACATCAGCGGCATGGCTGCCAGATTGGCGAAAAGTCCATAGGTGGTGACACGCTGGAAATGCTCGGCGGAATAGATCGCCGTCGAAAGCCCGCCGATCAGCGATGTAGTGACGACACCGCCGATGACGGCGCCTGCCGTTCCCGCCACCGTCATCCACGCCGGTTTGCGCCCGATAAACAGACGCTCCCGGTCGGTGCGCCATCGGCTCCAGGCGGCATAGGCCGCAACGAGCGCGATCGTTGCGGCGAAGGACATCTGGAAGCTCGGCCCCATGATTTCCGAAGGAGACAGCGCGAGGATGACGAGAGCGGACAGCGCAACATTTCTGAGGCTGAGCGACGGCTGATCGAACAGTACCGCAATCAGCATCACCGACATCATCAGCCAGGCGCGTTCGGCAGAGACGGCAAAACCTGATATCAGGTAATAGGCGAGCGTCATCAGCAGCGCCGCAAAAGCGGATATCTTCTTCACCGGCCAGCGTTGAGCAAAGGCCGGAAACAGGCTGAAGGCGAGCCGCAATCCCACGAAGAATATGCCTGACGCCAGCGCCATGTTGAGCCCGGATATGGCAACGATATGGGCGAGGCCGGAAAGCCGCAGGGCTTCCATTGTTTCCGCCGATATGGCCTGTCTCTCATCGGTGACGATGGAGGCGGCAAAAGCGCCGGCGTCACCGCCGATGGTGCTGCGGATGCGCTCGGCAATGGCGGTGCGCAGGCCGTAAAGCCGCATATCGGCCCATTCCAGCCAATCATCCTTTGCGTCGATATCAGGGGCAGTGATCGTCTGCGGCGGCTTGTAAAAAAAGCCGGTCGCGCCTATGCCCCTGAAATAGGAGGCGAAGGCGAAATCATTGAGACCGGGCAAGGCCGGACCGGATGGCGGCGAAAGCCGCGCCTTGCCGCGAATGATCGCACCGAGTGCCACCGGCTTTCCGCCGCCGCGGGCCAGCAGCGAAACCTTTCCAGGCAGGCGTGACAATGCCGGCGCTTTTGTCGCAGCCAGCTGCACCACATAACGCCAATCGCCGCGGGCATCGACCTCTCGGCGCATCACAGTGCCGGTAATAGTGGTGGTAACGGGCGCATCCAGCACCACCGTCCCTGCCCTCCGCGTTTCGAATTCGGCAAAAAGCATGCCCAGCAACAGCAGTGCGACGAGGCTGCACGCCGTGGCCACCAGAGTCGCGTGATATCGGGTGGCGAATGCCAGGCCGGCGGCGAGCGAAAATAGAACAACAAGAAGCGGCAATGAGGGTGCTGCATCAAGGGAAAACCAGAGGATCGCTCCACAGCCGATGAAGACCGGCACGAAAAGAAAATCATGGCCGAATGCGCGTTCTTCGGCGAGGCAGTTGGTGATTTTACGGATAATAGCCGCTTGCGGTTTCGGCCTGCTGGCAAGGGCCGGCAGACCATACGTCGCGATCTCGCCGGTCCGGCGCAGCGGTGACAGGATATCCGCCGTGCGGGGCAAGCCGCCCTGCATCGTTTCGGCATATCCGAAATGCTGTTTTTCCCCTTGATCAAGCAATCTGCGCCGCGCCCCTGCCGCACCGGAAACAGGTTTGCAGGTGGACGCGCGGGATTGCAATGTTTTCCTTTAACCCTGCGTTGACCGAGATTGAGTTGCCATGATCGATAAAGCGAAAAGCAACGCAATTGCGTTTGCCGCAATGCACAATTTGACCTTTGGATAGCTTGGCATCGGCGCAAGGATCATATAGCTAATCGGTAGACGCTTAACCGCGGGGTGTTTCTCAACGCCCCCACCCGCATGTTTTCGGAGGATCAGTATGACGGAAAAAAGCGCTACAGTGACACTTGGCGAAAAGCAGGTGGAACTCCCGGTCAGGGAAGGCACGATTGGACCAAGCGTCGTCGATATCGCCACGCTCTACAAGCACACGGGCTCCTTCACCTACGACCCGGGTTTCACGTCGACGGCCTCCTGCGAATCCAAGATCACCTATATCGACGGTGACGAGGGCGTTCTCCTGCACCGTGGTTTCCCCATCGAGCAGCTCGCCGAACAGGGCGATTTCCTGGAAACCTGCTATCTGCTGCTCTACGGCGAATTGCCGACGGCTGCGCAGAAGAAGGACTTCGACACCCGCGTCACGCGCCACACCATGGTGCATGAGCAGATGAGCCGCTTCTTCACCGGCTATCGTCGCGATGCGCATCCGATGGCCGTCATGTGCGGCACGGTCGGCGCGCTCTCGGCCTTCTATCACGACTCTACCGACATCACCGATCCGCACCAGCGCATGGTCGCTTCGCTGCGCATGATCGCGAAGATGCCGACGATCGCCGCCATGGCCTACAAGTATCATATCGGCCAGCCCTTCGTTTACCCGAAGAACGATCTGGATTACGCCTCCAACTTCCTGCACATGTGCTTTGCCGTGCCTTGCGAGGACTACAAGGTGGATCCGGTTCTGGCCCGCGCCATGGATCGCATCTTCATCCTGCATGCCGATCACGAGCAGAACGCCTCCACCTCCACGGTGCGTCTCGCCGGTTCGTCGGGTGCAAATCCGTTCGCCTGTATCGCGGCTGGTATCGCCTGCCTTTGGGGTCCCGCTCACGGTGGCGCCAATGAAGCGGCGCTCAATATGCTCAACGAAATCGGCACGGTTGACCGTATTCCGGAATATATCGCCCGCGCCAAGGACAAGAACGATCCGTTCCGCCTGATGGGCTTTGGCCACCGCGTCTACAAGAACTACGACCCGCGCGCCAAGATCATGCAG
The DNA here is from genome assembly GCF_027956555.1 of Agrobacterium sp. ST15.16.055. NCBI lineage: Bacteria > Pseudomonadati > Pseudomonadota > Alphaproteobacteria > Hyphomicrobiales > Rhizobiaceae > Agrobacterium > Agrobacterium sp. ST15.16.055. The sequence continues at coordinate 128,592 of NZ_JAQKGN010000005.1, read as the reverse complement.
AAGACGATGTACGAAGTGCTGGAAGCCACCGGCAATTCCGACGATCCTATCATGCAGGTCGCGCTGGAACTGGAAAAGATCGCCCTTTCCGACCCCTACTTCGTCGAAAAGAAGCTTTACCCGAATGTCGACTTCTATTCCGGCATCACGCTGAAGGCGCTGGGCTTCCCCACGACCATGTTTACCGTTCTTTTCGCTCTTGCCCGCACCGTCGGCTGGATCGCACAGTGGAACGAGATGATCGAAGATCCGCAGCAGCGTATCGGCCGTCCGCGCCAGCTCTATACGGGCGCCGGCAAGCGCGACTACGTCCCGGTTTCCAAGCGCTAAGCCGCGAAACCCTGTAAAATCAAAGGCCGGCAGGTTTTCACCCGCCGGCCTTTTTTTGTTGTTGGTCCTGATGGTTCTCAGTGGCGCGCCGCAACGCCCAGAAACTGCTTGAGCTCGGGTGTGGAGGGATTAGAGAACACCTCCTCCGGTGGGCCGATTTCATGCACCCTGCCCTCATGCATGAAAACGACGCGTGAGCAGACGTCGCGCGCAAACTTCATCTCATGCGTCACCATCAGCAGCGTCATGCCTTCGCCGGCGAGTTCCCGCACCACCGCCAGCACCTCCGAGACCAGCTCGGGATCGAGCGCCGAGGTGATCTCGTCGCAAAGAAGTGCAATGGGCTGCATCGCGAGTGCGCGGGCAATGGCGACGCGCTGCTGCTGGCCACCGGATAATTCGTCCGGATAGGCGTCGAACTTATGCGCCAGCCCCACCCGCTCAAGCATCTTGCGGGCAACAGCTTCCGCGTCCGGCTTCGGTGTCTTCTTCACCACGGTCTGAGACAGCATGACGTTGCCGCCAACCGTCTGGTGCGGGAAGAGGTTGAACTGCTGGAAGATCATGCCGACCTTCAGCCGCAGGGCTTTCAGATGCAGATCATCGTCGAGAAGCTGCGCGCCGGCAACCGATATGGAGCCGGCCGAAATCGTCTCCAGCCCATTGATGCAGCGAAGCAGGGTGGATTTGCCCGATCCGCTCTTGCCGATGATGGCGATGACCTCACCGGGCTCCACATCGAGGTTGATGCCTTTCAAAACCTCGTTGCTGCCATAGCTTTTGCGGACTTCAGTGATTTCGATGAGCGACATTGAGCTTCCTTTCGAGGATCTGGCTGCTCTTCGACAGAGGCCAGCACAGCGCGAAATAGATGAGGGCGACGAGGCCATAAACGGTGAAGGGCTGGAAGGTGGCGTTGGTGACGACCGTGCCGGCCTTGGACAGTTCTACGAAGCCGATGATTGAGGTCACCGCCGTTCCCTTGATGACCTGTACGAAGAAACCCACAGTTGGCGGAATGGCCACCCGCATGGCCTGCGGCAGGATGACGTAGCGCATCTGTTGCAGGCGTCCCATGGCAAGGCTTGCCGACGCTTCCCATTGGCCTTTCGCAACGGATTCGACGCATCCACGCCAGATTTCGGTGAGAAAGGCGGCCGCCCACAGGATCAGCGTCAAGCCCGCCGCCAACCAGGCCGGCACATCGATGCCGAACAGGCCGAGGCCGAAAAAGGCGATGAAAAGCTGCATCAAAAGCGGCGTTCCCTGGAAAAGCTCGACATAATAGCGTGCGAAAGCCCGCATCGATTTTTTGCGGGAAATGCGCATGAACAGCAGAAGCAGCGCCACCAGACCACCGCCGGCAAAGGAGACGAGCGACAGCAGCACGGTCCAGCGCGTGGCGAGCAGCAGGTTTCTGAGAATATCCCAGGTGGAGAATTCAATCATCGGACACTCCTGCGGGGAAAGATGAGGTTGCCGCCCATGACAAGCACCTGCCTCAACAGAATGGCCAGCACGAGATAGATGACGGTGGAGACCATGTAGGCTTCAAAGGCGCGGAAGGTGCGCGACTGGATGAAATTGGCCGCGAAAGTCAGGTCCTCGGCGGCAATCTGCGACACGACCGACGAGCCAAGCATGACGATTACCACCTGCGAAGATAGCGCTGGCCAGATGCGTTGCAGTGAGGGCACCAGCACCACATGCCGGAAGGTTTCGAAACGGGTCATGGCAAGGCTTGCCCCGGCCTCGAACTGGCCCTTGGGCGTCGCCTGAATGCCGGCACGGATGATCTCGCAGCTATAGGCTCCGAGATTGACTACCATGGCGATATTGGCCGCGCTCAATTCCGACAGTTGCAGGCCAAGCGACGGCAGGCCGAAGAAGATAAAAAACAATTGTATGAGAAATGGCGTATTGCGAATGAGCTCTACATAGGTCGCAACCGGCGGCCTCAGCCATTTGGGGCCAAGCGCGCGTACCCAGGCGCAGAATATGCCGAGCGCGATGCCAAGAACGCCGCCGACGGCGATCAATTCCAGCGTGATGGCAATGCCCTTGGCGATCTGCGGGTAATAATCGAGAAGCCACCCAAAATCGAATTTGTATTTCACCCGATATTTCCTTTCGGGGAGGACAAACCATGCGCCGGGCCGCGATCAGGCACGGCCGGCGCCTGGATTTGCCAGGTTGGTCAGAGATCCTTCGGAAGATCGGTTTTCAGCCATTTCTGCGCGATCGTGTTCAGCGAACCATCGGTCTTTGCAGTCGCAATGATGGCGTTGACCTTTTCCAGAAGCGCCGGCTGTTCCTTGTTCAGGCCGATATAGCAGGGGGAATTCTTGATCAGGAATTTCAGCTCGGGACGCTTCGGCGGGTTCTTCGCCAGAATGGCAGCGGCCACGACATTGCCCGTGGCCACGGCTTCCACCTGGCCGGCAAGGAAGGCGGAAATCGTGCCGTTATTGTCCTCGTAGCGCTTGATGGTGGTGTCGGCCGGAGCAACCTTGGTCAGTTCCAGATCCTCGACCGCGCCACGGGTAACGCCGATGGTCTTGCCGGCTAAATCTTCCGCCTTGGTGACGGCAAGCGAGTCTGGGGCAAAGACGCCATTATAAAAAGGCGCATAGGCGGTCGAGAAGTCGATGACCTTTTCACGGTCCGGGTTCTTGCCGAGGCTCGAGATGACGAGATCGACCTTGTTGGTCTGAAGATAGGGAACGCGGTTGGCACTTGTCACCGGCACGAGTTCAACCTTCACGCCGAGCTTCTCGCCGATCAGATTGGCGACATCAATATCGTAACCCTGCGGCGCCATATCCGTGCCGACGCTGCCGAAGGGCGGGAAATCCTGTGGAACCGCAACGCGGATCGTGCCGCGGGACGTGATATCACCGAGCGCATCGGCAAAGGCTGCCGGCGAAAAACCGAGTGTTGCGGAAATTGCGGCGATGGCAAGCAATGAACGTCTGGAAAACATTGGGAATTACTCCTTGAGGCTTGAGGAAAGGGGCTGCATTGAAAGGGAATTGCGAAGCTCGTAGAGCGGGTCCGGCCTGCGGGTGAGATCGAGACCCGTTTCAACTTCGTCGAGATGGCGGATGGCGAGTTCAGCGGCGCCATGAAAATCGGCCGCCTTGATCGCTTCGAAGATACGGCAATGTCCGTCGTGCGACTGCTGCGCATGGAAATCGGACTGGTAGAGCATGGAGATGAGGATGGTTCTGGCGGTCAGGTCGCGCAGCGTTTCGACGATGATATCGTTTCCGGCGATTTCGGCGATACGGATGTGAAAATCACCCATCAGGCAGGTCAGGCGCTGGCGATCGCCTTTGGCAATCGCCGCCTTCTCCTCATCGAGATGATTGGCGAGGATTGCGATGCCTTGCGCGCTGACGCCGGAAAGATTGCGCAACAGTCCGTATTCTATGATTCGCCGCGCCTCATAGACCTTGATGGATTCTTCGGCAGAAGGCTCCACCACGAACCAGCCGCGGCGCGGACTGACGGTGACGATGCCACGCGTCTCCAGCCGCATCATCGCCTCGCGGATGCGCGTGCGTGACACGCCGAAAAGGCTGGCGAGCTGGTTCTCGCTGAGGCGGGTGCCCGGGCGGATGCGCGCGGAAAGAATGCCGGAGATGATGGCGTCTTCTACCGCGCTCTGGGCGCTTTCTGATGTATGGCTATCTTGCATACAAGATTGAAAGCAAGAGGTGTGCCAGATGGAAATTTAGCGGTTCTCGGGCGCCTGATGATCAGTTGCTTGCCGCCCTAACGATCAAATGCGTTAAAACAGAGCCCTCGCCTGCCTTGATCGGCGGCAGGTGGAGCCGAGCGTTACCTGCCCACGAACCGAAATTCCGACGCCCGGACAAGAGAAATATGATCAGGCTGAGCGGCTGTTTTTGTTCTTCAGGATATCGAGAAGAATGGCTGCACCAGTTTCCCCGGGAGGAACATCCGTATGCAGACGCTGCTGCACCAGCGCGTAACCTTCCAGCATCGCCCGCCGTTCGGTGGTATCGGAAGACAGGCGCTCGGCCCAGCGCAGCATCGACCCTGCTCGCACCACCTCGTTGAAATATTCCGGTATGATGGCGTAATCGGCAATCAGATTCGGCAAAGCGCCCGTCCAGGTCTTCACCCGCTTGCTCAGAATGGTGAAAATCCAGTCGGTCTTGTAGACCGAGATTGTCGGCACGCCAGCCAGCGCCAGTTCGAGAATGACGGTGCCGGAAGCGGCAATGGCCGCATCGGCCTGCGCAAAAGCGTTCCATTTAAAAGCAGAGTCGATACCGATTTCGGGCCTGATATCGTCCGGCCACGCCGCTGCCATTTCGCGGACGCGATGTTCCTGACGCGGTACGGTGGGCAGCAGGAACCGGGTGGGGCCGTTGCGGCTCACGAAGGCCTTCGCCGCTTCCTGAAACGGCTCCATCAACCGCGTCGTCTCAGTGGAGCGCGATCCCGGCAGGAGAAGGATGGTTCTCGGCTGGCCCTGTTCCGGAAGAAGCCGCTCTGTCCGCTTCTGCCGCACGGCGAGCACGTCGGGATCGACGCTGAGCCGGTGGCCGACGAATGTCGTCGGTGGGCCGCCAAGACGCTGCATGGCCTCAGGCTCGAAAGGCAGCAAGGCCAGAACGTGGTCGACATAGGAGAGCATCGCGGTGGCGCGATATTCCTTCCAGGCCCAGACACTGGGACAGACGTAATTGACGACCGGCAGATGCGGTAATTGTTTGCGGACTTTTTTCGCAACGCGATGGGTGAAATCCGGGCTGTCGATGATCAGCAGAATATCGGGCTTTGCGGCAGCGATTGCCTGAGCGGTCTGGTTGATCCGCGCAATGAGCTTCGGCAGTTTTTTCAGAACCTGCGTGAAGCCCATGATGGAGAGCTCGGAATAGTCGAACAGGGAAACCAGTCCCTGCGCTTCCAGCATTTCGCCGCCCACACCCACCAGCTCGACAGGCCCCGCATATTGGGCCTTGAGCGAGCGGATCAGATCCGCGCCTAAAAGATCGCCGGATACCTCCCCGGCTATGACCGCCACTTTTAATGCCGCCGTCATCCGATCAGGCCTCCCCCATCATATCTCCGCCAAGTGACGTATCGATGCCGCAGACGAATATGCCCGCCTCATCGGCCGCTTTCAACATCGCCTCGCGATCGAGTACCAGCGCCCGCCCGGCTTCGACGGCGATACCTGCCAGCCCGGCCTTTCGCGCATTCTCAACCGTTTCCACACCGATTGTCGGCAGGTCAGCGCGCACATCCTGCTGCGGCTTGCACAGCTTTACGAGCACGCCCTTGCGGCGCGGGGATATCCGTCCCTCCGCACGCAATGCCGCGACGCGCGCCAGCATGGCATCCGTTCCCTCAACGCCTTCCAGCGCGACGATACGGCCACCGACGGCGACCGCGCCCTGCCCCACATCGAGCTTGCCAAGCGCGAGCGCAGCCTCAGCCGCCTTGCGTATATCTCGCAGATCATCCTCGGCAGGTTTTTGCGTACCGAAAGGGCCTATCGCGGCCAGCAGGCCGGGTGCGATTTCGTGGGCACCGATGACTTTTGCGCCGAGCGTGCCGATGATCTTGATAACCATCTGAAGAACGGCGTCGTCGCCGCTCGACAGCAGCGTCCTGACAATCGAAGGCAGTTTGAGCAGGATGCCGACTGTGGGTCGAATCTCCCGCCATTCCGGACGCCGCGCCACGGCGCCGGATAGCACGACACGGTCTACCCGGTTTTCACGCAGCAGACGGCCTAGCCCGGCGACATCGCCGACACTGATCACGGCATTGTCGAAACCGCTCCAGTCCAAACGGGAATCATCGCGCAGGCGCACGATGAAAGGGTTCTCGCCCATCTCACGGGCGGCAGCGGCCACATATAGCGGCAGCTGGCCGCTGCCGGCCACAATGGCGAGACGCCCGCCGCCTGTCACGGCTCACTTGCCCCGGTTGGGCGAGGAGATTGCGCGGTCGCTATCCGCACCGATGAAATCGATGACTTCAAGCGCCTGCGGGCAATCCAGATAGTCGTTACGGTCAATGGCTGCGGCATTGCCGCGGATCGTGCCTTCGGCCTCGAAAATCGCCTTGTAGACGCGTCTGACCTTGTGGATATCGGCGCGCTCAATGCCGGCGCGGGTCATGCCGACGACGTTCAGACCGCCAAGGATGCCGGGATTGCCATTCAGCATGCCATAGGGAATGACATCGTAATTGACCGCCGACAGCCCGCCGATGAAGGCCTGGCGGCCGATGCGCGTGAACTGGTGCACGGCGCAGCCGCCGCCCAGAATCGCGCGGTCCTCGATGGTGACATGGCCCGCCAGCATCACATTGTTCGACAGGATGATATGGCTGCCGAGGCGGCAATCATGCGCCACATGCGAATTGGCGAGGAAAAGATTATCGTCGCCGATAACGGTCTTGCCGCTGCCATCGGAACTGCCGGCATTCATCGTCACGCCTTCACGCATGATGCAGCGCTCACCGATCTCGAGCGTCGTTTCCGAACCGTCGTGGCGAACCGCCTGCGGCGCGCCGCCGATGACCGCCATGGGATGGACAACCGAGCCACGGCCGATCACGGTCAGGCCGGAAACAACGGCGTGATTGTGCATCTGGACATCTTCATGCAGCGTGACTTTTGCACCGACATAGCTCAGCGCACCGATGACGACGTTTTCACCGATCACCGCACCGTCTTCGATCACGGCGCTTGGATGAATTCTGGCCGAGGCGGCAATCGTGCTCATTGCTGATCCTCGGGGATCATCATGGCGCCGACATCAGCCTCCGCCACCAGCGCGCCGTCCACCTTCGCTTCGCAATGGAATTTGAAGACATTGCCGCGCTGGCGCTGCTTGACGACGTGAATTTCCAGACGATCGCCGGGGACCACGGGTTTGCGGAAACGCGCATTGTCGATTGTCATGAAATAGACTAGGTGACCGCCCTCACCCTGGCTGCGAGCGCAGATCGCACCCGCCGTCTGGGCCATGGCCTCAACGATCAGAACGCCGGGCATGATCGGCCGGTCCGGGAAATGACCGGTGAAATGCGGTTCGTTGACAGTGACGTTCTTGATGCCGATCGCCGAATTGTTACCATCGATCTCAATGATCTTGTCGATCAGCAGGAACGGGTAACGATGCGGCAGAAGCTTCATGACTTCCAGAATGTCAGCCGCGCCGAGCGCCGTCTTCGTTTCTTCAGTCATTTTTTTTCTCTCCTGTTTTTTTATCACGCCCTTCAGCGCGCGCCAGAATTTCGGCCATGTCGCGCAGGAAATATTTCATCGGACGCGCAGGCGTGCCGCCATAACGGGCGCCTGCCGGCACGTCCGCCACAACACCGCTCATCGCCGCAATCTGTACGCCGTCGCCAATGTTGATATGGCCATTGATTCCGGCCGCACCGCCAATCATCACACCGTCGCCTATGCGGGTGCTGCCCGCGATGCCAACCTTGCTGACGATGCCGCAATGGCGGCCGATGCGCACGTTGTGGCCGATCTGGACCTGATTGTCGATCTTGGTGCCTTCGCCGATGACCGTGTCATCCATGGTGCCGCGATCAATCGTGGTGTTGGCGCCAATCTCGACATTGTCCTGAATGATGACCCGGCCGATCTGCACGATCTTCAGCATGCCGCGCGGACCGGGCGCATAACCGAAACCATCCTGACCGATGCGCGCGCCGTTATGGATAATCACATTATTACCGATGAGGGCCGCAAGAACGCTTGCGCCGCCGGCAATGGTGCAATCGCGCCCGATCTGCACATCCTGCCCGATGATGACCCCAGGACCGATGCGCGTACCCGCGCCAATATGGGCGCCAGCTCCAATCACGGCGAGCGACTCGACGATGACGCCCGCCTCCAGCTTCGCGGATGGATCGACATGCGCAGCATGGGAAATTTCAGCGTCCATACGCGCAATCGGACCAGGACGCATGGCGGAAGGATGCAGCAAGGCACCAACCTGCGCAAACAGCGTGTGCGGGTTTTTCGATATCAGCGCAGGGGTGTGAGACGGAAGCATATCCACAAGTGCGGCGTCACAAATCACGGCGCCAGCGTCGCAGGTCTGCAGCTCGTCGCGGTTCTTGCGCGAAAGAATATAGCAGAGCTGATCGGGTTTTGCCCGGTAGACCGGCGCGACGGAGCGAATGATCCGCTCTCCCGCTACGTCATCAGACAGTTCCGCCCCAAGACGGTCTGCGATATCTTTCAATCGCAGTCCCTCGTGGGGCGGAAAAAAGGCGTTGTATTCCATCAGCCGGAAACTCCAGAACGTTCAAAGTTGCAGTTCTGGACTGCCGATATCAGAAAGTATTGGACATGCCAAACCGGAAACGCTGTTCCTCGTCGTAGTCTTCCTTAGCGAAAGGCACGGCGTAGTCGACACGGATCGGACCGAAAGGCGATGCCCACATCACACCCACACCGGCGGATGCGCGGATGGAGTTGTCGTCCTTCACACCGGCGCTGTTGGCAACCTTGTTGCCATAGAGCGTGCCTGCATCCACGAAGCCAGCAAGGCGCAGGCCGAAATCTTCCGGAACCCCAGGCATCGGAGCCGAGACTTCAGCAGAAGCGGCGAAATAGGTCGTGCCGCCGATGGAGTCGGAACCGATGCGCGGACCGATACCATCGTTCTTGAAGCCCCGAACCTGACGACCGCCGAACTTGAACTGATCGAACACAAGCAGATTGTCGCCTGTCGGCACCACGTGACCGGCCTGGCCGGTCAGAGAGCCGATGACATCGTACTCATCGGAAAGCGTGTAGAAGAAGCGAGCCTTGGCGTAAATCTTGTAATATTCGGAATCGCCGCCGAGACCTGCAAATTCGTTCGTCAAAGCAGCCTGCCAGCCTTCGCGCGGCATGTTGCGGTCGTCGAGCGTATTGTAGTTCAGCGTGTTCGAAATAATGGACTGTGTCCAGTCACCGCCACGGATCAGGTCCTTGTAGGGTTCGGCAAGGTTGCTGCCGGTTTCCCAGTCGCCCTCACCGTCATAATTGATCTGCTTGTAGGTGTACTTGAACGTCGTTGAGAGGTCCTCGGTAATCGGCGCGGTCACGCGCAGCGAGAAGCCCTGCTCGTCGTAGTCATAATAGTCTTCGCTGCGGCTCTGGCTCTTGAACAGGTCAAAACCTGCTGCCAGACGGTAGCCGAGGAAATAAGGCTCCGTGAAGGACAGCGTATAGCTGCGTGCATCGTCTTCACCCGCACCGGCGGCGAGACGGATGTATTGGCCGCGGCCGAGGAAGTTCTTCTCTTCGATGGAGGCTTCGAGCAGCACACCGTCGTTCTGCGAGTAGCCGGCGCCGATACCGAACGAACCCGTCGACTGATCTTCAACGTCAACCACGATCACGACACGGTCAGGCGCGCTGCCGCCGGCGGTCGAAATATTGACCTTCGAGAAATAGCCGAGCGCTTCGAGACGGCGCTTTGCAGCCGTGATGACCGTCTGGTTGAACGCATCGCCTTCGGAAATATCGAATTCGCGACGGATGACATAGTCACGCGTGCGGGTGTTGCCACGGATTTCGATACGTTCGACGTAAGCGCGCTCACCCTGGTCGACGATATAGGTCACACCGATGGTGTTGCCCGCCATGTCGCGGTCACCGCGCGGGGTTACGCGGGCGAAGGGATAACCTTCGCCGGCCACGCGCTTGGAAATCGCCTCCATGCTCTGCTGAACTTCCTTGGCGCTGTAGCTTGCACCCTGGCGGGTTTCAACGAGACCCTGCAATTCCGCACCATCAACACCCGGAACGGTCGATTCGACAACGACGTTGCCGAAATCGTATTTCTTGCCTTCATCGACCGTGATCGAGATGGTGTATTCGTTCTTGGATTCGTCCAGCACCGCGTCAGACGACACAACCCGGAAGTCGGCATAACCGCGGTTATAGTAGAACTGGCGCAGCGCCTCTTCGTCGGCGCGCAGCTTGTCCTCGTTATAAACGTCCTTACGCGTCAGGAACGACAGCATGTTGGACTTCTTGGTATTGATGACGGCGGCCAGACGACCATCGCTATAGGCATTGTTGCCGACGAAATCGATGCGACCGATCTTCGTGCGCTCGCCTTCATTGATGACGAAAGCAATGTTCACCCGGCCCTGACCGACAGAAACGGTCTGCGTGGTGATTTCGACATCGCTGCGACCAATGGCTGCGTAAGCTTCCTTGATACGAGCGATATCCGCCGTCACGATTGCCTGATTGAACGGACCCATCGACTGGGTCTGCACGATGCCGGCGAGCTTGTCGTCCTTGATCTTGCGGTTGCCGTTGAAGACCACCTGATTGACCAGTTGGTTCTCGTCGACCGTCACGACCAGCGTGCTGCCGGAAACGCGCATGGAGACATTCGAGAAATAACCTGTGGCGTAAAGACGCTTCACCGATTCATCGATGTCCGAATTGGAAAAGTTCTTACCCGGCGCAATGGTGATGTTGGAACGCACGGAGTCCGCGCCCGACCTTTCGGCCCCGCGAACATCGATCCTGCTGATGACGGCTGCATGTGCAACGCCAACAGAGGCAAGCACACCAAGGCCCGCAACCGAAGAAACACCGGCAGACAGAGCAACCGCCGACACAGCGTTCAAAAATCTTGAACCAGCCTTCATTTCAATTCTTACCTTTTTACGTTGTCCCTCAGCGGGCGGAACCCGACTCCGGCCATGTGCGTCGTTTTACCTGCTTTTCCCCTACAAGCAAGCGTGAACGTTAAATTCTGTTTACTTCGTGCTTCAGAGTGGCTCATTCGCCACTTCGGCATATAAACACGGTAAACAAGTCACTAACAAAACCGTTAAAACACAATCATCAGCCGATCAAGCTGCTGATATCGTTCCATGTTGCAAAAACCATCAGGCCCAAAATCATCATCATTCCGATACGGAACGCGACTTCCTGCGCGCCCGCACCGAGCGGCCTGCCGCGAATGGCCTCGATGGCGTAGAACACAAGGTGCCCGCCGTCCAGAACCGGCACAGGCATCAGGTTCAAAAGACCGATGGAGACGGAAAGAACGGCGGCAAGCTGGATAACGGCGGAAATACCGAGTGTCGCCATCTGGCCGGACGCCTGCGCCACCCGGACCGGACCACCAAGCTGATCGGCATTCATGCGCCCAGTCACGAGATTGCCGATATAATTGAAGGTGCCGGTGATAACGTGGCCGGTTTCGCGCACACCTTCGGCCAGCGCCTCAGACGGTGAATATTCAATATGGCGAAAGTTACCGCTGGTCTGGTCGGTGACGATGCCGATAATACCCATTTCCAACTTGTTGCCGAACTGGTCCGTTGTCTCCGTGCGGGTCGGAACCATCGGCAGCTTCAGCTCCTCGCCCGCCCTTTCAACCGTTACGGTGATCGGCGTGCCCGGGCGGATGCCGACATAACGGCGGACATCCTCGAAGGTCATCACTTTTTCGCCATCGATCGCCACCAGCCTGTCACCGGGTTGAACGCCGGCTGCGGCAGCAGCACTGTTTTCGCGGACTTCCGCCACGACCGGATCGGCGATCATCCGGCCATAAATGCCAAAGAGCACCGCAAAGATGAGAATCGCGAGAATGAAATTCGCGATCGGGCCTGCGGCAACCGTGGCCGCCCTCTTCCACAGCTTAGCACCGGAAAGCGTCTGCGCCCTCTCCTCCAGCGACATATGCGACAGGCCGGAACTATCCGGCTTGCTCGCCGCATCCTCATCGCCGAAGAACTTGACGTAACCGCCGAGCGGAATCGCCGAAATTTTCCATCGCGTGCCGCGCTTGTCGGTGAAACCGATCAGCTCCGGGCCGAAACCGATGGAAAACGCGGTGGAGCGGATTCCGCACCAGCGACCAACAAGATAGTGGCCCATCTCATGCACAAAAACGAGCAGCGACAGCACCAGGATGAAGGGCACGATATAGCCGGTCAGAAAACCGGTCGCCGCCATTACTGTGTTCATGACAATCTGCCCTTTGTGTCGTGACCTTTCGCGCCGCTCAGAAACCCGGCAACAGACCGCCGCCCGATCCGGGCACGTCGCCGGTTGCCGCCGCATGCACGAAAGCTATGAGGAATACCGCAAAGCAGGCGAAAACAAGACCGTCAACTCGGTCCATGAAGCCGCCATGGCCTGGAATGAGATGGCTGGAATCCTTGACCTGGAAACGCCGTTTCACGAAGGATTCGAAGAGATCGCCTATCTGGCTGAATACCGAAAGAATAAGAGCGAGCACCAGCACCAGCACGCTGATCCTGCCGTGATAGGCCATAGACACCGCGCCGCCGCCGATCACGGCCGCCACCGCCCCGCCGATGGCGCCAGACCAGGTCTTGCCGGGCGAGATCGAAGGTGCGAGCTTCGGCCCGCCAATGGCGCGCCCTACGAAATAGGCAAGAATATCCGTCGACCAGACGACGGCAAAGATGAACAGGATGGACACGAAGCCCGTCAGCTCGTCACCACGGATGGCCGAGAGCGATATGCCGCTCAGGCCCGCATAAAAAATACCACCCACCAGCCACCAATTTTTGCCGCGCAGGATCGGAAACAGCGCAGCGGTCAGCGTGAAGCCGGATAATAGAGGCAGATCGAGCGAGGATTCGCCGAAGATCGTGTTACCGGCGATGACGGCAACCGCGAACCAGCCCCAGGCGTTGCCTGTCGGGTTCGACTCCGACAACCGGCTAATCGTCGACCATTCATAATAGATGAGAATCGCCAGAAGGCCCGCAACGATGCGGAACAGAATGCCGCCATACCAGGTCGCGGCCAGAATGACCGCCGCCATGACGATTGCGGACACAATCCGCAGTCTGAGTTCACGGCTCATCAGGCGCCTGCCACGGCAACCTGCTCGGTGAGTGCACCGAAGCGGCGGTCACGCGTTGCATATTGCTCGATTGCGGAAAAGAATCGCTGGCGGTCGAAGTCCGGCCAATATTCGGGAACGAACAGAAACTCGGAATAAGCAGCCTGCCAGAGCAGGAAGTTCGACAGGCGCTCTTCGCCGCTGGTGCGGATAATGAGATCCGGATCGGGCATACCGGACGTGTCTAGTCTGGCCGAAATCATCTCCGGCGTAATGGATTCGGCATTAATCCTGCCTTCGGCGACATCGCGCGCAATCGCCGCTGTCGCACGCGCAATCTCGTCGCGACTGCCGTAATTGAAAGCGATCACCAGAGTCAGCTTGGTATTGTCCGCCGTCATCTGCTCCGCCTCTTCGAGGAGCGCGCGTATGTCGTGCTTCAGCCCTTGCCGGTCGCCGATGATCCGCACGCGGACATTTTCGCGGTGCAGTTCCGCAAGATCACGCCGGATGAAGGCTTTCAAAAGCCCCATCAGATCGCTCACCTCGGATTCGGGTCTACGCCAGTTTTCCGAGGAGAAGGCAAAGAGCGTGAGATAGCGTATTCCGCAGTCGCCGGCCGCGCGAACGGTCTCGCGCACGGCCTCCACACCGCGGCGATGCCCCATCACGCGCGGAAGACCGCGCTGCTTTGCCCAGCGTCCATTGCCATCCATGATGATGGCAACGTGCTCGGGAATGGAGGAACGTGTCGTCGTCGGCATATCGATCCAGTAACAGGGCAGCGCGGAATTAAAACGAATAAAATACAGGTCTATCGCGAACGATGTCAGACCTGCATGATTTCCTTTTCCTTCTCGGCAAGCAAGCGGTCAATTTCCGAAATCGTGTCATCGGTCATTTTCTGAACCTTTTCCGACTGTCCACGGCTTTCGTCCTGACCGATGTCACCGTCCTTTTCGGCTTTTTTCAGACCATCCATGCCATCACGACGCACATGGCGAATCGCCACCTTGGACTTTTCGGCATAATCATGGGCGACCTTCACGAGCGATTTGCGGCGCTCCTCGTTGAGTTCAGGCAGAGGAATGCGCAGGTTCTGGCCGTCGACGATGGGGTTGAGGCCGAGATTGGATTCGCGGATCGCACGGTCGACGGCGTTGACCATCGACTTGTCCCAGATGTTGACGCCGAGCATGCGCGGCTCCGGAACTGTGATGTTGGCCACCTGGTTGAGCGGCACACGCGAGCCATAGGCGTCGACGGTGACCGGATCGAGAATATTGGCCGAGGCGCGGCCCGTGCGCAGCGACGCGATATCGCTCTTGAAAGCATTGATGGCGCCATCCATACGGCGCTTGATATCGTTGAGGTCAACACCACTCATCTTGATACTCCATCTTGTCGGCCAGCGGCCGTAATCGCCCCTTCAGGCGGCATCGTTTTGATTATTTGTCGTGCACGATGGTCTTGCGGCCGCCGCCGGTCAATATCTGCGCAAAACCGCCCTTCTCGTGGATCGAGAAAACAATGATCGGAATGTGGTTTTCGCGGGCCAGCGCAACGGCGGCGACATCCATAACCGCCAGCCCCTTGCCGAGCACTTCACTGTGGGTCAGTTCGTCGAAACGGGTCGCCGTCGGGTCCTTCTTCGGATCGGCGGAATAGATGCCGTCCACCTGCGTGCCCTTGAAGATCGCTTCGGCGCCCATTTCGGCCGCGCGCAGTGCAGCAGCGGAATCAGTGGTGAAGAACGGGTTGCCCGTACCGCCGGCGAAAATCACCACGCGCCCCTGCGCAAGATGATGGAGTGCCGCACGTTGCGAGAAGCTTTCACAGATTTCAGGCATGGCGATTGCGGAAAGAACGACGGTATCGATGCTGAGCTTGCGTAGCGAGGTTGCGAGAGCCAGCGCGTTGATGACGGTCGCCAGCATGCCCATATGGTCGCCGGTAACGCGGTCGCCGCCCTTGGAGGCCACGGCGACACCGCGGAAAATATTGCCGCCCCCGACGACAACACCGACTTCGACGCCCATCGCCCTCGCCTGCGCGATATCGGAAGCGATGCGGTCAGCCACCGCCACATCGATACCGAAACCCTGATCGCCCATGAGGGCTTCACCGGAAGCCTTGAGAAGAACACGTTTGTAGATCGGCTTGGAAGACATCATGACTCCTCGGAAATGTAACCGAAACGCGGATACACGAAGGGCACCGCGTTGTCACGCGATGCCCTCCCGTTTTCCCAAGATTGGGTAAATATAATCAGCCCTTGGCGACGGCTGCGACTTCTGCTGCGAAATCGCTTTCTTCCTTCTCGACGCCTTCGCCGAGCAGCAGGCGAACCATACCCGTCACTTCGATGGAAGCGCCGGCTTCCTTTTCGGCTGCCTTGACGGCGTCGCCGACGGTCAGGTCAGGGTTGATGACGAAAGCCTGCGACAGAAGGGCGACTTCTTCGAAGAACTTGCGCATGCGGCCATCGACCATCTTTTCGATGATGGCTTCCGGCTTGCCGGATTCGCGGGCCTGTTCGATGAAGACGTTGCGCTCGCGCTCGGCAACAGCGGCGTCAACTTCTTCAGCGCGGATGGCGAGCGGGTTGGTCGCAGCGATGTGCATGGCAACCTGACGGCCGATGGAGTTCAGAACGGCCTTGTCGCCTTCCGACTTCAGGGCAACGAGAACGCCGAGCTTGCCGATGCCGTCGCCGGCAGCGTTGTGAATGTAGGTCGCAACAACGCCGTGCGGCACTTCGAGTGCAGCCGAGCGGCGCAGCGTCATGTTCTCACCAATGGTGGCGATTGCATCCTTGATGCTGTCGGCAACGGACTTGCCGGTTGCCGGGTAGGTGGCGGCGGAAACGGCGTCAACGGTGCCATCGGTGGTGAGGGCGACCTGGGCGATACCGCGGATGAGGTCCTGAAACGCATCGTTGCGGGCAACGAAGTCGGTTTCGGAGTTCAGCTCAACGACAACAGCCTTGTGACCCATGGTGGCGACACCGACCAGACCTTCGGCAGCCGTGCGGCCGGACTTCTTGTCGGCCTTTGCGATGCCCTTGGCGCGCAGCCAGTCGATTGCCGCTTCCATGTCGCCATTGGTCTCAGCAAGAGCCTTCTTGCAGTCCATCATGCCTGCGCCAGACTTTTCGCGCAGTTCCTTCACCATTGCGGCTGTGATTTCGGTCATTGTGTGCCTCTTATCGGTTCGATCGGTCAGCCGGCTGAATTCGCCGTGCCGAAGTTCTGGGTGATGACTGTACCCGGCCGCACACCCTTTGAAACCCGGAAGTCCGGCAAGGGGCATGCGCATTCCCAAGTGCTGCGGCGTCGCCAAACATCGAAATGATGGGTGCCGCTCTAGTGTGACAGCGTTATGAAGACTGCCTGCCGTTCCAACCACATCGGACGCCTGCGGTTTTTAAAAACCCATGGCGGAGCGGTTAGAAACGAACAAGGCCGTCAACCCATTGAAGGTCTTTGACGGCCTTGTCATATCCTGGTCGAGGAGACGGCGATTAAGAAATCGCCGCCAGACAGGGCCTAGATCAGGCGCCAGCCTCGTCTTCGAGAGCGGGCTCGATCGGAGCTTCTTCGGAAGCGCCGATGTCGCGGCCGGAAGCGCCCTGCTGACGTGCGATACCGTCGATGGCAGCGCGGGCGATCAGGTCGCAATAAAGCGAAATGGCGCGCGACGCATCGTCGTTACCGGGGATCGGGTAGTCGATGTGATCCGGGTCGCAGTTGCTGTCGATGATCGCAACGACCGGAATGCCAAGACGCTTGGCTTCTTCGATCGCGATCTTTTCCTTGTTGGTGTCGATGATGAACATCAGGTCAGGTACGCCGCCCATATCGCGGATACCGCCGAGAGCCTTTTCGAGCTTTTCGCGCTCGCGCTCAAGGTTCAGGCGTTCCTTCTTGGAGTAGCCGGAAGCTTCCGAGTTCAGGATCTCGTCGACCTTGCGCAGGCGCTGGATCGAGTTGGAGATGGTCTTCCAGTTGGTCATCATGCCGCCGAGCCAGCGGGAGTTGACGTAGTACTGGGCCGAACGCTTTGCGCTGTCGGCAATGATTTCGGACGCCTGGCGCTTGGTGCCGACGAACAGAACGCGGCCGCCACGGGCAACGGTGTCGGACACGACCTGAAGGGCGCGCGACAGCATCGGAACGGTCTGAGCCAGGTCGATGATGTGGATGTTGTTACGGTCGCCGAAGATGTACGGCTTCATCTTCGGGTTCCAGCGGTGCGTCTGGTGGCCGAAGTGAACACCAGCTTCCAGAAGCTGACGCATAGAAAAATCGGGCAATGCCATGCCTTGTTACTCCTTTTCCGGTTTAACCCCCGCGAAGCGAACAGCGCCAATTTTCATCGACACCACCGGGCGGAACGAACCGGATTTCTCCCGGAACATCCCAAGCTTCGCGTGTGGAATGGTGAGCCGCATACAGTTGCCCGCATGAAAATGCAAGCATTTATGCGAAAAAACCGCGAGAACGGCCCGCGTTTCAGCGAACCGGCTTGTTTTCGCAGGTTTCTGGCTTGAGAATATCGAGCTTCGTAAGCTTTCCCGTCAGAACGAAATCGCCGTAATCCATCGTCAGATCGCGGGTGATTCCGTTTTCGTAAAGCTTGAACGACATGCGGTAAATCGGCAGGGCGTCGGTGCCGGTCTTGTCGTTATAATAGGCGATGGTCACCGGCCAGAATGCCGCTTTGGCGAATTCGCCAGCCTTGCCGGCATCGGCATCGCCATCCTTCGGCATCTGCGACTTGCCGACCAGGGTGGACGTGATCAGGCTTTCATCGCCATCATCGGAACCGTCGAAAATGCGGGATTCGAAGATGCGTTTTCCCTGCTTTGCATGTTCGATGACCTGAAACATATGCTGCGTCGGGAATTCGCTGGCGACGAGGCTGACCTGGCGGGCATCCGGCCGGGTCAGATCGACCTTCACGCCGTCAGTGCCGTCGATCGCCGCCCCCTGCACTTCCTTGTCCAGCTTGTCGTCGGTGTAGGACTTGGTCTCGAAGGTAAATTTCTTGGCCGCGAGATCTTCGAAGGTGGTGGTCTGCTGGTCGGTCATGCGCACGGCGTCGCCAGTGCTGATCTGCGTCACGAAACGGAAATCCGTCTTGTAACCCTGACAGGCAGAGCCGGTGAATTCATAGACCATGCGGCCGGTCATGCCCTCGATGCCGGAACGGTCAGACGCATCCTTGAGTTCGAGATCGTAGACGGCGCGGTGCGATACGAGATCAGGAACCGCGACGGGCAAGGCATTGGCAGCGTTTGACAGGCCGGTCATAAGCCCTGTTGCGGCAACGAAACCCAGCGTCCTGACAAACATACAATATCTCCTGTTGGACTCGCTGCTCATATTGTACAAGCAACCACCCGGCTTTTGGATCAACATCTTCTGAATGCCGGATTCTTGAAGGATTTACAACAAAACCGGAGACGAAAATGTCTGACGTCATCGAAGGCCGCCTCAAGGAACTTGGCTTTACGCTTCCTGTCGCCGCAGCACCAGCCGCAAACTACGTTCCGTTCACCATCAGCGGCAATCTTCTTTATGTATCAGGTCAACTGCCGATGGAATCGGGCAAGATTGCGGTGACGGGCCTTGTTGGCCGTGATGTCGACGTTGCCAGCGCCCAGCGCGCGGCAGAATTATGCGCCGTCAACATTCTCGCACAGGTCAAGGCCGCTTTGAATGGCGATCTCTCGAAAATCCGTCGTGTCATCAAGCTGAATGGCTTTGTCGCGTCGGTTCCGGAGTTCGTGGAGCAGCACCTTGTCATCAACGGCGCTTCCAATCTCATTGCCAATGTTCTCGGTGAGCCCGGCAAACACGCCCGCGCCGCCGTCGGCATGGCTTGCCTGCCCTTCAATGCCGCTGTCGAAATCGACGCCATCGTGGAAATCGACGTATGACGCTGAAACTCTCCTGGTTGACGGCTCAGCCCGTCGCCCATCGCGGTTATCATGATCTCAACAAGGCGGTCTGGGAAAACACGCTTTCCGCGTTTTCCCGCGCCATCGAAGCCGGTTTCGCCATAGAATGCGACGTTCAGCTGGCAGCGGACAGCGTGCCGGTGGTTTTCCATGACCACGACCTGGAGAGGCTGACCGGCATCAAAGGCG
Source organism: Agrobacterium sp. ST15.16.055 (assembly GCF_027956555.1). NCBI lineage: Bacteria > Pseudomonadati > Pseudomonadota > Alphaproteobacteria > Hyphomicrobiales > Rhizobiaceae > Agrobacterium > Agrobacterium sp. ST15.16.055. The sequence continues at coordinate 109,254 of NZ_JAQKGN010000005.1, read as the reverse complement.
ATGTGCGTGAACGCACCTCGGCAGAGCTGGCGATGCTTTCCGTTGGGCAAACCAAGGATCGCGTCCCTACCCTCAAGCAACTTCTGGTGCTCTGCGCCGGCAAGGTGCCGCTCGTCATCGAGCTGAAGGGCCGCGAAGGCGAAGGCGTCGACGACGGTTTTGCCGAGGCGGTGCTGGAAGACCTCGAGGGCTATAAGGGCCACGTCGCGCTGATGAGCTTCGACCACCATCTGCTGAGAGATCTGAAGGCGGCCGGCTCGCCCTGGCCGCTCGGGCTCACGGCCGAAGGCGACAAGCCGGAGGACTTCTTTAAACATGACGAAGCGATGCAGATGGGGCTCGATTTTATCTCCTATCATTGGGGTCATCTACCCAACAGCTTCATCGAGGCGCAAAGAAAACTTGGCCTTCCGGTGATTACCTGGACGGTCAGGGATGAAAATGCGCGCAAGACTACTTATAAATATGCGGACCAGATGACATTCGAAGGTTTCGACCCGAGAGAGAACCCATCCGCTACGGCATGACAGAAGACTATTCCATCAGCATTGCGCAATCCTTCAGGGATATCGATCCGGAAAGCTGGAAACGGCTTTCCGGAACCTCGCGCAATACGTCAGGAAAAATCTACAACCCCTTTATTTCCCATGAATTTTTATCATCCATGGAAGAATCGGGATCGGCGACAGCCAAAACCGGCTGGCTCGGGCACCATCTGCTTCTTGAAAACGCCTCCGGTGTTCTCGTCGGAGCGGTGCCGGCCTATCTGAAGAACCACAGCAAGGGCGAATATGTCTTTGACCACGGGTGGGCGGATGCTTTCGAACGGGCGGGCGGGCATTATTACCCTAAACTGCAATGTTCAGTGCCCTTCACACCCGCAACCGGGCCACGTCTGCTCGTTTCAGAAATCGAGGACGAGACCCGATTCAAGACGTTACTGGCCTCCGGTCTTGCCCAGGTGACGGAGAAGATCGGCGTCTCCTCGGCACATGTGACATTTCTGGAAGAGGGCGATCTGTCCGCCCTTCTGCCCCGCGATTTCCTGCACAGGACTGACCAGCAGTTCCACTTCATCAATGACGGTTATCGCGACCACGATGATTTTCTTGACGCCCTTTCCTCACGCAAGCGCAAGGGGCTGAAGAAAGAACGCCGCGCCGCACTCGAAAAAGGCATCGAGATCGACTGGCTGACGGGAAGCGACCTGACCGAGGATATCTGGGACCAGTTCTTCGCCTTCTATATGGATACCGGCAGTCGCAAATGGGGCCGGCCATATCTGACCCGGGAGTTTTATTCGCTGATCGGCGAACGCATGGCCGATGATGTGCTGCTGGTGATGGCGAAACGCGAGGGACGTTATATTGCCGGTGCGATCAATTTCATCGGCTCGGACGCGCTTTATGGCCGCCACTGGGGCTGCATCGAGGATCACCCCTTTCTGCATTTCGAGGTCTGTTATCATCAGGCGATCGATTTCGCGCTGGCGAAGGGATTGAAACGCGTGGAGGCCGGCGCCCAAGGCGAACACAAGTTGGCGCGCGGTTACGTGCCAGTCACCACCCACTCGGCGCATTTCATTGTCCACCCAGGCCTGCGCCGCGCCATTGCCGATTATCTTCAGCGGGAGCGCGAAGAGGTCGAGCATATCGGCGATTATCTTGATGAACACACGCCCTTCCGCAGGGGCGAGAGACAGGAACCGGACATATAGTCCGCCATGAGGAGAGATCACGATGACGGCCAGCGCCTATGACGACAACAATATCTTCGCAAAAATCCTGCGCGGCGAAATTCCGTGTCACAAGCTTTACGAGGACGAGCATACACTTGCTTTCATGGATGTGATGCCGCAGGCCCCCGGCCATCTGCTCGTTGTTCCCAAGACCGGCTCCCGCAACCTGCTCGATGCCGACCCGGAAGTGCTGGCGAGGACCATTCCCGTCGTGCAGAAACTGGCGGTGGCGGCAAAGGAAGCCTTCGATGCCGATGGCGTCTTCATCGCGCAGTTCAACGAGCCGGCGGCTGGCCAGACCGTTTTCCATCTGCATTTCCACGTCATTCCGCGCAAGGAAGGCGAGCCGCTGAAGCCGCATTCCGGCGTGATGGCCGATGGCGACATATTGAAGGCCCACGCGGAGAAGATAAAGGCCGCGCTTGCTTCGTGATGGTTGCCTGGTATGCGACTTTATCCTCGGCCTTGCGCCGAGGACCCAACCTCGTATCGGAAATCAATCGGTTGCAAATGCTCGGGACAGGCCCGAGCATGACGCAGGAGCGGTTTTCGGACTGATCATTCCGGAGAGCGGTAAGCATTCCTCTCCGGCCACGGCCAGCCTTCAAGCGCCGTCATATCGGGCCGGAATATTTCCACCTTCAGCGGATAACAGGCCGCCGTATCGCTTGAATGCGTGGCGCTGCAATCACCGCCCGGACAGGCGGAAAGCGCGCCGATAAGATCGATCTCGGCGAAAAGCTCCAGATAATCACCCGGACGCACCGGGCTCGCCTTCATGAAATATTGGCGTGTGTCGCGGGTGAAACCCGTGCACATGAAGACATTGAGGACGTCATGCACATGCGGTTCCGCCTGCCGGAATGACAGGCCCCTTGAGGAGGCCAGCGCATTGGTCAGATTGGAATGGCAGCAATGGTGGTAATCGCCGCCGCTCAGGAGCTTGTTGGTATAGGGATCGCAGCGTGTGCCGATTACGTCATGCACACCGCCGCCGTCTTCATCGAAACCGTACCACGATAGCGTGTCATGGGTGATCGTCGCCATCGGCCGCAGGGACGGCAGGTTGCTCCACAGCCGGTTGCCGACCGAAACATGGGTGGCGTGCAGGGCGCGGGTCTTGCCGCTGAAAAACCGCTCGGTCAGATCATGGGCGTTCCAGAGGTTCAGGTCTCCGACCTGCGGACCTTCAACGCTTACGATGCGAAAAAAATGCCCCTTCGGAACGTTGAAGGTGCGGCCGTCACGCGGCGGCACGATGACCTCATCGATCTTTTCCATGCTTCGTTTGGCTTCTTCCAGACGTGCAAGGTCCGGCATTTCAAGCGTCCCGTTCGGATAAACGACAACAGGACGGACGGCGCGGCGTTCAGCGGCGTCGACGGGTTCGGTGGCGGTCAAGGGGGTCATGAAATCCTCGAGCAATCAAAATCTCGAGGCGAAATTGCGCCATGTGTGCGCGCCTGACAAGACGGGTTTTTCTTGCGCTCAGGCCAAGTCTTACTTACCCTTGAGACACCATGAAATTACCGCCGCTCACCACCCTCCGGGCATTCGAAGCCGCAGCCAGAAGAACGAGTTTTTCTCTGGCTGCGCAGGAACTCGGCATGACGGCAACTGCCGTCAGCCAGCATGTGCGCAATCTGGAGGCATGGCTCGGTGTAGCGCTGTTCGAGCGGCATGCGAGGGGTGTGAGGCTTACCCCGGCCGGAAAGGAATTCGGCACGACGGTTTCGACTGCCCTACGCCAGATTGCCTCTGGCGCCGCCCGGATCCGTCAGGGCCGTGACCGCATGACCGTTCGCCTTGCCAGCCTGCCCTCAGTCGTCGCGCATTTTCTGACGCCCCGCCTGCCTCGCTTTCGGGCGCTTTACCCCGATATACAGGTATCCATCAGCTATTCCGGTGCGCATCAAGCAATACCGGCCGATCTCACCATAGGGCATGGCGTCGCGTCCGGGGAAAATGCGGTCGCGCTTTTCAGCGCAGAGACGCGACCGACATGCGCGCCGGGCTATGTCGCTAAATTCGGTCCTTTCGACAATATTGACAGCCTCTTAGGAGCGGAATTGCTGCATGACGACACCGAGGCGGCTTGGCAGAACTGGTTCGCAGCCGGGGGAATATCCCTGCCCGATAACGCCGGTCCGGTTTTTGCGGATTTCAATCTGCTCGTGACCGCGCTCAAAGCCGGTCAAGGTATTGGCCTCTGCCCGACGGCGCTGTTTAACAAAGAGATCGCCGAAGGTCAACTGATCGTCCTCTTCGATCGGGCGACGGATACGGAGAAATATTACTGGCTGATGGAAGCAGACGAGATGACCGCACCGGCTAGACTTCTTGCGGATTGGCTTGTTGCGGAAGCCCGCCGGAGCGGTCTCTGACGTAAACCAATCTCAGAAACCGAGCGCGAACAACCCACCCGCCAGAAGCAGGATCGGCACCGCCACACCGACGATGACCCGCTGGCCTGCCATCAGAAAAGCGATGAAACCGAGTGCGGCAGCGCCGATGCGCAGCCACAGGGGGGATGCTTCCAGCGTTCCGGTTGGAAAGACGATCAGCTTGGCGGTGACGGCCATAACGAGCGCCGTGGCGACCGCCCTCACCCAGTGCAGCGCTTCGGAATCCTCCTTCAGGCGGTTACCGGCGAGAACGCCGAGCCACCGCCAGAGATCGGTCGCCAGCCAGCCGGCAATCGCGATGAAGAGATAGGGCGCCCACCAATGTTCGGTCATCATGGTTCGCTCTCCGGTGAGACGGGTTTTATCCGGCGGCGGAACACGAGGCGGTCGATCAGATAGGCAGCCGTGCCCCCGCCTATCCCGGCATAGAGAATATCGAATTCCGGTGCGATGACCGCGAAGGCGGGCCCGGCGATGACGCCGATGACGAAGGCGACCTTGACGACGGAATGACGGGCCGAAGCCCAGATCGATGCCACGAAATAGACCGGTGTGAGAAAAAACAGCACGCCGGCGACGAGTGGTGGAAAGGCGGCGACGACGCCGTAACACAGGCCGACGATGATGGCATTGACCACGGTGAGCGTCATGCCAAAACCAGCGAACCAGGCGGCGCGGGCTTCACGCGGCACCCTGGAGAGGTTCTGCGTGGCAAAGACCCAGGCCGTGATCGCAACGAAATGCGACAGAAACAGCAAAATCCATGTCGGCGTCTTCGCGCCGCGCATTTCCGGAACGATGGAGGCGACCATCGGCATCATCCGGACCGACGACAGCGTCACCGCCAGAAAGCAGGCAGCAAGATTGGCGCCGCCGACCATGGAGCCGATCAGGATCATCTTGGCCGGCAGGGCCCAGATCATCAGCGTCATGAACACGGCTTCACCGCGCGCGACACCGGATTCCAGCGCGAAGGCGCTGAAACCGACAAAAGATGTCATCAGAATGAGCGAGGGCAGCGAAAATATGCCCCGCATTCCCCGGAAAAACCAGCCACTCATGGGGATGGTATCGCTGTCGGCAGTCTGCATTGCTGACCCACTTGTGCATATCACCCGAAACTGTGCCGCAGCTTCGGGGTAACGTCATGCATAAAATAAAAAAGAGCGTCGCAGGCATCAGGGAAAAACGCGACGCGCTTCATACATGAAAATGCCGGGCTTTCGCCCGGCATCGGTTTATCGGTCGAAGACCTCGATCATTTCTTCTTCGGCACTTTCGGCACCGCATTGGTCTTGCGCCGCGGCTTGCTGTCATCGTCCGACTTGTCGGCCTCGGCAACAAGAACATCCGCCTCTTCATTGGCCTTAGCCGCCTTGGATGCAGGTTTCGTCTTGGCCTTTGCCTTGCCGGGCGATTTGGCCGCCTTCAACTCGGCCTCCGGCTGCGGCTTCACGGGTGCGGTCTCCGGCAGAACCTCGAGTATGAGACCTTCGGAGCCGTCATCCTTCTTACCGACGGTGACGCTGACGACGCCGCCCTTCTTGAGCTTGCCGAAGAGGATTTCATTGGCAAGCGGCTTCTTGATGTTTTCCTGGATCACGCGCGACAGTGGGCGGGCGCCCATCTTCTCGTCGTAACCCTTCTCCGCCAGCCAGGAGATCGCATCTTCATGCAGATCGAAGGTGACGTTGCGCTCAGACAGCTGGGTTTCCAGCTGCATGACGAACTTCTGCACGACCTTGTGGATAACGGCGGTCGGCAGCGGCGAGAACGGAATGATCGCATCCAGACGGTTGCGGAACTCCGGCGTGAACAGGCGGTTGATCGCCTCTTCGTCCTCTCCCGTGCGGCGCGAAGAGCCGAAACCGATCGCCGATTTCGCCATCTCGGATGCACCCGCATTGGTCGTCATGATCAGGATGACGTTGCGGAAGTCGATCTTCTTGCCGTTATGGTCGGTCAGCGAGCCATGGTCCATCACCTGCAACAGGATGTTGTAGATATCAGGGTGCGCCTTTTCGATTTCGTCCAGCAGTACCACGGAATGTGGATGCTGATCGACGCCATCGGTCAGGAGACCGCCCTGATCGAAGCCGACATAACCGGGAGGCGCACCGAGCAGGCGCGAAACGGTATGACGCTCCATATACTCCGACATATCGAAGCGCAGCATCTCGACGCCGAGCGAAGCGGCAAGCTGCTTGGCCACTTCCGTCTTGCCCACGCCCGTCGGGCCGGAAAAGACATAGGAGCCGATTGGCTTGTTCGGTTCTCGCAGGCCCGCACGCGCCAGCTTGATGGCCGTGGCGAGCGCCTCAATGGCGATGTCCTGACCATAAACGACCGAGCGCAGTTCTTTTTCAAGATTGGCGAGGACCATCTCGTCATCCTTGGAAACCGTCTTCGCGGGAATACGGGCCATCGTCGCGATGGTGGCCTCGATTTCCCGTTCGGTGATCAGCTTGCGACGCTTGGAAACAGGCAGCAACATCTGTGCGGCACCGGTCTCGTCGATCACGTCAATCGCCTTATCCGGCAGCTTGCGGTCCGAAATATAGCGGGCCGACAATTCGACGGCAGCCTTGATCGCCTCGTTGGAATATCTGAGGTGGTGGTAGTCCTCGAAATAGGGTTTCAGGCCCTTCATGATGGCGATTGCGTCATCGATCGACGGCTCGTTGACGTCGATTTTCTGAAAACGACGAACGAGCGCACGGTCCTTTTCGAAGAACTGGCGATATTCCTTATAAGTGGTCGAACCGATGCAGCGGATCGCGCCAGAAGACAAGGCAGGCTTCAAGAGGTTGGATGCATCCATCGCGCCGCCGGAAGTGGCGCCGGCACCGATGACGGTGTGGATTTCATCGATGAACAGAACCGCGCCCGGAAACTCCTCGAGTTCCTTGACGACCTGCTTCAGCCGCTCCTCGAAATCACCGCGATAGCGGGTGCCGGCCAGCAGCGTGCCCATGTCGAGAGAGAAGATGGTGTCATTGGCAAGCGCTTCCGGCACCTTGCCTTCGACGATACGCTTGGCCAAGCCTTCGGCAATCGCCGTCTTGCCCACGCCCGGATCACCCACATAAAGCGGGTTGTTCTTGGAGCGGCGGCAGAGGATCTGGATCGTGCGGTTGACCTCGTCGTGTCGGCCGATCAACGGGTCGATCTTGCCGTTCTTGGCCTTCTCGTTGAGATTGACGCAATAAGCCTTCAGAGCATCCTGCTGCTTTTTGGCGGACGAACCGTCCTCTTCCGGATTGCTTCGGTTCGGCTTGTTCTCGCTTTCCGGCTCATCGGCGCCGCGCGGCGGGCGCGTCTGCGACGTGCCGGGGCGCTTACCAATGCCGTGGGAGATGTAGTTGACCGCGTCGTAACGGGTCATTTCCTGTTCCTGCAGGAAATAGGCGGCATGGCTTTCGCGCTCGGCAAAAATGGCCACAAGCACGTTCGCGCCCGTCACTTCCTCGCGGCCGGACGATTGAACATGGATGACGGCACGCTGGATGACACGCTGGAAGCCGGATGTGGGCTTGGAATCCTCGTCATAACCGGTGACGAGGTTGGTCAATTCATTGTCGACGTAATCGCTGACAGTCTTGCGAAGAGCATCCAGATCGACATTGCAGGCGCCCATGACGGCTGCGGCATCCGCGTCGTCGATCAGCGCCAGAAGGAGATGTTCGAGCGTCGCATATTCGTGGTGACGCTCATTTGCAAAGGTCAGTGCCTGGTGCAGCGCCTTCTCGAGACTCGGGGAAAAAGTTGGCACGTTGCGATCCTCATTTCTTTTCCATGACGCACTGCAGCGGGTGCTGGTGCTGTCGGGCGAAATCCATGACCTGGCTTACTTTCGTCTCTGCGACCTCATATGTAAACACCCCACATTCGCCCACGCCGTGCTGGTGCACGTGCAGCATGATGCGGGTTGCAGCCTCGCGATCCTTCTGGAAAAACCGTTCCAGAATATGGATGACGAATTCCATGGGAGTGTAATCGTCATTCAGTAAAAGAACACGGTACAAATTCGGTCTTTTCGTTTTCGGCTTGACGCGGGTGATAACAGACGTTCCGCGGTTGGTGCCGCCGCCGTCTTCCCCTTCGCCTTCGCCCTGCATGTAGATCGGCTTAGCGATCATCTTTCATCATTCTCCAAACTGTTCTCAAACCGACAGCTGATTGCCAGGAGGGAGAACTTCGCCTCTCCATATCTAGGTCGTTGAGATGCGATTTTAAGCCCCTTGCGCAAGGGTGCAATCACTATTGCGTTTGCAAAGAGGCAAACCTCGGGAAAAGTGCGAATATGGGGGCAGCGAGGGCGCAGGAAAAAACGAACCTGCCGTCGAGGTGCATTTTTCAAGCCCGATGCCAATGGACGCGACAGGTCGCGGCGCAGCCGAATCCGGTTCGCCGCCGCGGACCTTATTCCTTTTCGTCGAGCATTTCTCGAACGGCGATGGCCAGCTGCTTGAGCGAGAAGGGCTTCGGCAGGAAACCGAACTTGGCGTCGGCAGGCAGGTTCTTTGCGAAGGCATCTTCGGCATAACCCGAAACAAAGATGAATTTCAGGTCCGGATAGGATTTGCGCAGTTCTCGCAACAGCGACGGACCGTCCATTTCCGGCATCACGACGTCGGAAACGACGATATCGACCTTGCCTTCCAACTCCTCCATCACCTCCAGAGCTTCGGTGCCGGAGCCGGCCTCGTGCACGGTATAGCCGCGGGTTTCCAGCATGCGCTTACCGCCGCGCCGCACCGCTTCCTCATCCTCCACCAGAAGCACGATGGCGGATTTGCCGGTGAGGTCCAGCGGCTCTTCCTTCACCGGCTCGGCTGCGATGGCCGGAGCAAGCGCCGCTGCGCCGGGCTGCTGCCCGTTGTTCTGAACGGCCTCCACCACATGGCGCGGCAGGTAGATGCGGAAGGCGGTGCCCTTGCCCACCTCCGATTCGGGATAGATGTAACCGCCCGACTGTTTGACGATGCCATAGACCATGGACAGGCCAAGGCCGGTGCCTTTGCCGACTTCCTTGGTGGTGAAGAAGGGCTCGAAAATCTTGTCCATGATCTCCGGCGGAATGCCCGTACCGTTATCGGCGACTTCCACCATCACCATGTCCTCGGCCGGGAATTCCGGACGGCCAAGCGCTGCTATTTCCTTCGCGTCGACGTTACGCGTCCGGATGGTGATCTTGCCGCCGTCGGGCATGGCGTCGCGCGCATTGACGCAGAGATTGATGAGCACCTGCTCAAATTGCGAGAGATCCGTCTTCACGGGCCAGAGATCGCGGCCATAATCGACCTCCAGCTTGACATTCGTGCCGGAAATAAGCCTGTCCACCAGCATGCGCAGATCGCCGATCACATCCGTCAGGTTGAGGATGGCCGGACGCATGGTCTGCTTGCGCGAGAACGCCAGAAGCTGGCGCACCAGCACGGCCGCGCGGTTGGCGTTGCGCTTGATCTCCATGAGGTCGGCGAAGCTCGGGTCGGCGGGCCGCGCCTGCAGCAGCAGATGATCGGACGACAGCAGAATGGCGGTGAGCACATTGTTGAAATCGTGGGCGATGCCGCCCGCCAGCGTACCGACCGCATTCATCTTCTGGGTCTGCGCCATCTGGGTCTCGAGTGCCTTCTGCTCCGTCACCTCGATGGCATAGACGATCGCCACTTCTTCCGGCGCTTCATCGTCCTGATCGATGACAGCGTTGACGTAGAATCGGAAATGCCGGCCTTCGTCGCTCGGGTGACGGGAATCGAAGGGGGCAATATCGCCCTGGCGGTCCTTTGCCTCGGCCAGCGCCTGCTCGAGCCTCGGCTTCTCATTGTCGTGAAGAATGGTCTCAAGCGCCACGCCGCGGTCGATATCATCGCGTCCGACGACGCCGGAAAACAATTTCAGGAAGGGCGCGTTGATCCGCAGGATGCGGCCTTCGCCGTCAAGCGAGGCGATCGCCATCGGCGTATTGTTGAAAAAGCGGGTGAAACGCATGGCGGAGGAGGATTCCGTATCCTCCTGCCCCTTGGGGCGCTTCAGGACGATGGTGCGGCTCTCACCGGGCGCGCCATCCTTCGAGGTGACCTGATGCACGAGGCGAGCCGGCATGCTCTGCCCGTTCACCCGTCGCATGTCGAGGTCGAGGATTTCAGTGCGCTTCGCCGTGCCCTGCGGATGCACCGATTCGATAAGCGCCATGCCCTCGCCGGCGACGATATCGGAAACGGTCATGGAACCGGGTGAAAACTGTGCGAGATCGATGCCGAGCCATTCTGACAGGGTGGCGTTCAGATAAACGATCTCGCCCTTGCGTCCGGCGGAAAAGAAACCGGCCGGGGCGTGATCGAGGTAATCGATGGCGTTCTGCAATTCGCGGAAAAAGCGCTCCTGATCCTCGCGCTCCGGCGTGATATCGGCGATCTGGAAGACGTGCAGCCCCTCGCCGCCCGCATCCTTTAGCACCCGGCCCTTCAGCCTGTACCAGTGCGGACCCGCATTGGATTCCTCGCCCAGCGGCTTCAGCAACCGGAACTCTTCGTAGCCTTCGCGGCCTTCGCGCAGCACGTTGATGAGCCGGTAGAGCGCTTCGGTCGATTCCCGGCTGCGCGACAGGAGCGTTTCGAGACTCTGGATATCGCTCGCCTTGGTGGTGCCGCTCATCCGGCAATAGGTGGCGTTGGCGTAGACCATATGCCCCTTGGCGTCGGTGATGAGCGTGCCTTCCGGGTGCGCCGAGAGAAACCGGCGGGCAAGGCCGTCCGATTGCGACTGCGGCATGACCTCGATGAAACCGATGATTGACGAGACCAGAAAGAAAATGCCCATCATGGCCAGCACGCCGAGTATGCCGAGCACGATTTCGTTTTCCAGCTGATCCCTGAAATAGACGAAGGCGGCGGCGGCGGCGATCAGAACCAGCGCCAGAAGCAGAATGCGCAAGACGGTGCCGGAACGGGCGCGCCTGTCCACCAGCGGAAGGTCGTTGTCGCTTGTATCGCGCACCCGTGTCATCTTGGCCTCGCAGTCGTGCAGGTCGTCATTCGGTCAGCCCTATTCCCTTGACGGAATCGGACACTAAAATTTCTTGTAGCAACTCGGTTGACCGGCAAAAAGCTCCGCCAGGCCACAAAGGCTTAAAAACGCACAGCGAAAACGGCCTGAAAGGTGTATAAAAGCCTTAAAAGACTACGGCCTGGTACAGGTCAACGCCTTTACCTGACATTGAATGCGTGGCGCGGAACAGACGATCTTGCCATCGGTGACGGTGCAAACCGAGCATCCGTCCGTGAAGTCGACACAGGAAGGATTGTCGCGCACGAACTCCGCCATGGTCGCTGCGCTATCCGGCGCCTTGTCTTCGGCCCACGCCATCGAAGATAGAAACGCGTAAAACGATGGCAACAGAAAAACAATACGCATCAAACGCAGCGCTCGGGAGCTATCGATGCGTAATGACTGTGACATCCCGGAACGCTCCTTCGGCAAAAGAATTGCAACTTTCACTGTCTTTCAGCATTGAAGGACGAGATCTGGCGCGTTGGTGGCGTCGTTACGGTTGAGGCGGCAATCCTGTGGGCGAAATCAATAAACCTTGTATCGGGCCTAAAAAAATCGTCTTTTCCTGCTTGATGTTCACATTATAAGAACCACGGCAATATTAATTGCCCAAGAAACGAAAAAGCCAAAAAATCTGAAGGGATGATCTCCATGATGGAAGATTTTATCGGCGCTTATGGAAACCGTCTCATCGTCGCCGTTGTTGGAGTGGGTGTGGCCCTGCTCATTCTGGCGATTGCGCTGTGGCTTCTGCGCAGACGCAGCGGTTCGGCCCCTTTCATTCGAGGCGGCCGCAACCGGCAGCCGCGCCTGCAGGTCCTCGATGCGACAGCCGTGGACGCACGCCGCCGTCTGGTGCTGGTGCGCCGTGACAATGTCGAGCATCTCGTCATGATCGGCGGCCCTACAGATATCGTCATCGAGAGCGGTATAGGCGCGATCCCCATTGTCAGGGACGTGCAGGAGCCGGAATTGAAGGCGCTCCCGCGCCAGGAAAGCGAGCAGAAGAGAGCCGAGCCGGCGATCCAGCCGGAACGTCGCCCCGCCCTGCCGCAACAGCAGCCCGTTGCGGCTGCGGCTCCCGTTTCCGTGCCTGAAGAACCCGTGAAGCAAGCACAGCGGCCGGAGCCGTCGGCACCTGCGCCGTCCCCGCGTCCAGCACCCGTTGCGGCGGCCGCCGCTCAGCTTCCTCCACGCCCATCGACCCAGCCGCAGCCCGTACGCACGCCTGCACCGGCGCGCGAAACCGCGCCGCCGGCACGACAGGCGGCACCCGAGCGGGAGACCGCGCGCGCCACACCGCCGCCGATACCGGTTGCAACGGCTCCGGTCGCTGCCGTCTTGCCGATGGCGGCGGCATCGCTCGACATGGCGGCGGCCCGAACGGAGCCAAGGCGTGCCGAGCCCGTCGTGCAGGCTCCGGCGCCGGTCGCACCGCCGATACCTGCACCGGCGCCCGTCGAGGCAAAGGCGGAAGAACGGACTGCGGAATTCGCCCCGCCGGTCTTTGCCGCGCGAGAGCCGGTGATCGACCAGTCCATCGCCGCCGATTTTCTCGACGCTGCGCGGGAGCGCGTCCTTCCAGACCTGAAGCCGGGACAGACGACGCCGCCCGCACCTTTCCCGCCCAAGCCTGAAAATCCGGCAGTGGCTTCGAACGACGCCGAGCCGAAATTTTCCGATGAGCTCGCCAGCGATTTCGAAAGCTTCCTCGAGGCGGAGATCGCCAAGAGCAAGGCGGATAACGAACCGTCCATCGCCCCTGTCGGGGAAAAGCAGATCAAGCCGCAGCCAGCTTCCCCGCCTGTCACCGGCGCTTCACCGGATGGAGACATGCAGAAGGAAATGGCGCGTATCTTCGGGGAACTTTCCGTGACCCGCGACCGCTGACGGGCGCAGGTCTTCCGGCCAGAAATTTGAAATAGAAAAAGGGCACGGAAGCGATTTCCGTGCCCTTAATTTATTTGTCATGCGATTCGCCGACCTGCCGGCCGCAGCGCCTTATTCGTCGCGATAGACTTTTTCGCGACGCTCGTGACGCTCCTGCGCCTCGATGGAAAGCGTTGCAATCGGGCGGGCGTCCAGACGCTTGAGGCCGATAGGCTCACCCGTTTCCTCGCAGTAACCGTAAGTGCCGTCTTCGATCCGCTGAAGAGCCGCATCGATCTTGGAAATCAGCTTGCGCTGACGGTCACGGGCGCGAAGTTCAATCGCACGGTCCGTTTCGGAAGAAGCCCGATCGGCAAGATCAGGGTGGTTGGCGCTTTCTTCGGCGAGATGTCCGAGGGTCTCGCGCGCTTCTCTCAGGATGTCATTTTTCCAGGCGACCAGCTTCGCGCGGAAGTAAGCCCGCTGGCTGGCATTCATGAACTCATCGTCTTCCGAGAGCACATATTTGCTAAGATCGATCTTCTCACTCAACGCGATTCTCCTCGAAGAACATCTCAATGCGGCGGTGTATACTCCAATGATAGTCAACGATTCAAGTCTGCAGATCAGTTTTCAGGCATTTTTAAAACTGACACAAAAATCATCTAAATGACTATTTTTTATCCTTTATTCGTATTGAAGCGAACTCTTCTTCAATCACTTCAACGCGACTTACCAACAGGAAAGAGGACTTGCGGTCCTGCAACCCTATCCTGTAGCATTCAACCTGTGCCCTGACATTCGAACGCCGGTCCCCGCCCTTGACAGCATCTTCCCCGAGCCGAGTTTACCTTCTGCGTCACGCCAAGGCCGCTTGGGCGGCGCCGGGAGAGCGGGATTTCGACCGGGGATTGAACGAAGCGGGTTTTGCCGAGGCGGAGGTCATCGCCGACCTTGCCGCCGACCGGCGCTACCGTCCCGATCTGCTTCTGTCATCCACCGCCGCGCGCTGCCGGCAGACTACGCAGGCCTGGCAGCGTGCCTTCAACGAAGCCGTAAACATCTTCTACGTCGATGAGATGTATAATGCCCGCAGCGAGACCTATCTGTCGCTCATCGCCGCGCAGACGGAGGTGCAGTCGGTGATGCTGGTGGGGCACAACCCCACCATGGAAGCAACGCTGGAAGCCATGATCGGCGAGGATCTGCTGCATGCCGCCCTGCCCTCGGGTTTTCCCACATCGGGTCTTGCGGTTCTGGATCAGGACGACAGCGCCGCAATCGGTAAAAATCGCTGGCGGCTGATCGATTTCCTCGCACCGGGTAAATAGCTGCCGCCGCGGGCAACAGCGGCGCCGGCAGGCATCGCTGCCGAAAACCCGCTGGAGCGCTTCTTTTTTGGCCAGCCGCAACTTCCTATATGAAGCCGTGACCGTGAAAAACAGCCAGGAAACTGCCATTGCCGCCTTCCCTTACGTCCCTGACAGACAGCGCGTTGATCGCTCTCGACAATCTGGCCGACCGTGCGAGCAACCTCACCCATCCGACATTGCGGCTTGGCGTCACCGGCCTTTCGCGGGCGGGCAAGACGGTTTTCATCTCCTCCCTCGTCCATAACCTCCTGAATGGCGGCCGGTTGCCGCTGTTCGAGGCCATGCGATCCGGGCGCGTCTCGAATGTTCGCCTCGAACCGCAACCGGACGACGCCATACCCCGCTTCCAGTATGAAGACCACATCCAGGCGCTGGTACGCGACAGGCTCTGGCCGGATTCGACACGGGCGATCTCGGAATTGCGGATAACGCTGGATTATCAGAGCGCCAGCGGTTGGGGCCGATGGTTTTCGGCCGGCAAGCTCTCCATCGATATCGTCGATTATCCCGGCGAATGGCTGCTCGACCTCCCGCTTCTGTCGCAGGACTATAAACAGTTCAGCGACTCGACGGTCGCCCTTGCCGGGAGCGGCATCCGCGCCGAACTGGCGCAAGAATGGCTGGCTATCGCCTCCTCGCTCGATATCAACGCGCCCGCCGATGAAATGACGGCCCGTCGTCTGGCCGAAAGCTTCGCGGCCTATCTGAAGGCCTGCAAATCCGACGAGAGGTCGCTTTCCACCTTGCCGCCCGGCCGTTTCCTGATGCCCGGCGACCTGGAGGGATCGCCGGCGCTGACCTTCGCACCGCTTCCGGGCCTGACAGACGAAAAGGCGCCCAAGGGCTCGCTGCGCGCCATGATGGAACGGCGCTACGATGCCTATAAGTCGATTGTGGTCAAACCCTTTTTCCGCGAGCATTTCGCCCGCCTCGACCGTCAGATCGTGTTGATCGACACGCTGCAGGCCGTCAATCGCGGACCGGAAGCTGTTCAGGATCTGGAACGGGCGCTCGGCGATGTTCTTGCCTGTTTCCGCCCCGGCACCAACAGCCTGCTGTCATCGCTGATCGGCCGACGCATCGACAAGGTGCTGATCGCCGCCACCAAAGCCGATCACCTGCATCACGAAAGCCATGACCGGTTGGAGCGCCTGACCCGACGTCTGGTGGACCGCGCCATCACCACTATAGGAATGAATGGCGCCGGCATCGAGGTCATGGCGCTTGCCTCCGTGCGCGCCACCCGTGAGGCAAGCGTGCGGCAGGACGGCCACGAGCTTCCCGTCATCGTCGGCACGCCGATGGCGGGTGAAACCATCAATGGCGAGACGTTCGACGGCAATCGCAAGACGGCGATCTTCCCGGGCGACCTGCCCGACGATCCGGAACCGCTGTTCCGCAGCATCGACCAGGATGGCGACAAGGCGACACTGCCTGACGTCAATGTCGTGCGTTTTCGCCCGCCCAATATCGACGAGCCGGGCAGTGGCGGCATCCGGCTTTCCGTTCCCCATATCAGGCTCGACCGCGCCATGCAGTTCCTGTTCGGAGACAAGCTCGCATGAAGGTTCCCACACAAAACGATCCGCAGACACGCCGTCCCGCCGCTTTCTCGCTCGAGACCGAAGACGCGGCGCGACCGTCCGCCGCGCAGAAACGCGCGCCGCGCAGCTTCGACACCGAAATTTCGCTGACGCCCGACGAGGACGATCCGTTTCTGGCGCCTGAGGAGATTGATGCGGCCACGCTGCCGGTGGCGTCTCCGAAGAAAAGCCGATTCTCCTTCGGCAAGCTTGCGCTCGGCGCGCTTGGCGTCCTGTTCTCGCTTGCCTTCGGGCTGTGGGCGGATCAACTCATCCGCAACCTGTTCTCCCGTTCCGACTGGCTGGGTTACACAGCCACTATCGCTCTTATTGTGGCGCTTTTCGCCGTTCTCGCCCTTGTCGGCCGCGAGGTCTTCGGCATCATGCGGCTCAACGCCGTGCAATCCTTGAAGGCCGATGCCGAGACGGCGACACTCGACAAGAGCCCGAAACCCGCACGCGCCATCGTCACCCGCCTGAATGCCGTCCTCTCCCACCGGGCTGAAACGGCAAAGGGACGTGCGGCGCTGAAGGAAACGGAAAACGACGTGATCGACGGCCCGCATCTGATCGAGCTTGCCGAACGTGAATTGCTCGTTCCGCTCGACCGGCAGGCCCGCGCCCTCATTCTCAATTCGTCCAAGCGCGTCTCCGTCGTCACCGCCGTCAGCCCGCGCGCGGTGGTCGATCTCGCTTATGTGCTGTTTGAAGTGACGCGGCTGGTGCGCGCCATGGCGGAGCTTTATGGCGGCCGTCCCGGCACGCTCGGCATGTTGAAGCTCCTGCGCGATGTCGTCGCCCATCTTGCCGTCACCGGCTCGATCGCCGTTGGCGACGGGCTTGCCCAGCAGGTTCTCGGCCATGGCCTTGCCTCGAAACTCTCCGCCCGCCTCGGCGAAGGCGTCATCAATGGCCTGATGACGGCGCGAATCGGCATCGCCGCCATGGACCTTTGCCGTCCGCTGCCGTTCAGGGCGGTGAAGCGGCCGGGCATCGGCGATTTCATGTCCGACCTCACACCTGATTTAAGCGGTGGAAAAAACACTGAAAGAGCCTGATCCGCCGGGCATTCGCGGTTCAAAAGGTTACGGATGAAGCCGTAAATGAGAGCGAAATAAACCAAGCATTAACCATTCCACCGGTAGATTGCAGCCTATCGAACAGGCTTCTTCGCCGGGGAAAGTATCATGTATTCGCGCTTCTTTTCGCTTGTGGGCGGGCTTGCCGCCATTTTGTCCGTCAGCGGCGGTTTCGGCATGTCTGATGTGCAGGCAGCATCGCGCGATCGCGACGACGTGTTCTTCCGCTCGGTCGCCGGTGTCTGGAAAGGCCCGGGCGAAATCGTCGCCGGCAAATACAAGGGGACGAAGTTCACCTGCGATCTGACGGGCGAACCGCTCGACGACAAGCAGACCGGCATCAAGCTCGGCGGCACCTGCCGCGTCGGCGTCTTCAGCCAGCCCATGTCGGCCGTCATCAGCCAGAAGGGCAATTCTTACGAGGGCAAGTTCCTCGACGGCGCCGAAGGCAAGGGACTGGACATCACCTCAGGACAGGTCAGCGGCGACAAGGTCGTCGTCGGCATCAATCGCGCCAAGCTGAATGGCGCGATGGTCGCACGCGTCTCCAAAGACAATTCGATGAATATCACAATTTCCGTCAAGGTCGCCGATCAGATGATCCCGGTCATCGGTGTGACGCTGGCGCGCGATATAGACCAGCTCGCCGTCGGTTCGATCAAGCCGTAAAAAGCCATACTCTTCTCAGCCATCGCCAAGCGGGAGTGTCCACCACTCCCGTTTTTCGTTTGCGCTGACAATGCCGGTCTTGTCCGCCTGCTGAAGCCATTCCCGCACGGGCTTACCTTTTACCTCAAGATCGGGCGCGATATCGGCAAGCGGCATCAGCACGAAAGCGCGCTCCGCCATGCGCGGATGCGGCACTTCGATGCTCTCTGTAACGATAGTATCATTCCCATAGGTCAACACATCGATATCGATGATGCGCGGACCCCAGCGCTCCGTGCGCACCCGCTTCATGCCCCTTTCGATATCGAGGCAGAGTTGCAGCAGCGCGGGCGCGCTCAGCGAGGTCTCGACCAGCGCGCAGCAGTTGAAGAAATCGGCCTGATCGGTCTTTCCCCAGGGCGGCGTGCGGTAGAGGCCGGAAACAGCTTGCACCCGGCATCCATCATGTGCGTCAAGTTCGCGCAGCGCGCGCGCCATGGCAGCGGCTGGATCACCGATATTGCCGCCGAGGCCCAGTGCGGCGACGGTCATCTTTTCAGGCACGGTGTTCAACGCTCACCTGCGCATAGTCGAGAATTCCGGGAACCGGCGCCGAGGGTTTACGCACCGTGATCTTGAGCCAGACGATCTGCGGATAACGCGCCCGCAGCGCCTTGGCGATATCGTTCGCCAAAGCCTCGATGAGATAACGACGCTGCCCGACGACGATTTTTTCGATGACGGCGAAGGCCACCCCATAATCGACGGTATTTTCGATATCATCGGTTTCCAGCGCATCACCTGCTTCGACCTCCATCTCGGCATCGACGAAAAAGCGCTGGCCCAGCACCTCCTCCTGCTCGAGAAGGCCATGACGGGCGAAAAAGGAACAGTTTTTCAGGATGATGGTATAGCGGCTCATCGCCTCGCCTCCATGGCAGGATTGTTCACCTGAAAGCCGCGCATCTTCGGACACGGCATTCCGGCACTCATTAATCTACGCATCGGCCTTTGCCGACGATTTGGCAAGAACCGCATCGGCAATAGCCAATGCATCGCGGGTCGCGGCGACATTATGCACGCGAAAAATCGAAGCACCCGCAAGCCTCAGGATCGCGGTGGTCGCAGCCGTTCCGATATCGCGTTCTTCCGCCACATCCCTGCCCGTCAGCGACCCGATGAAACGCTTGCGCGACGTGCCGGCAAGAATCGGCAGGCCGAAAGCGGCAAGCTCGCCGAAACGTGCCATCAGCTCGACATTTTCCCGCTCGTCCTTGGCGAAACCAAAACCGGGATCGAGCACCACGGCGTCGCGGGCAATGCCCGCATCCTCGGCGATCTCGAGCGAGCGATTGAGGAATTCGAACTGGTCGGCGATGACATCGGCAAGCTTCTGCCGGTCGCGGCCGGTATGCATGATGCAGACACCGGCGCGGGTGGCAGCAACCACGCCCGCCATCTCCGGGTCCTTCTGCAGGCCGAAGACGTCATTGACGATATGTGCGCCAGCGCCAATTGCCAGCCTTGCCGTCGAGGCACGATAGGTATCGACGGATATCAGTACATCGGTCTCGCGGCGCAATTTCTCGATGACCGGCAGCACCCGGTCCTGTTCCTCTGCCTCAGTGACAGCGGCAGCACCCGGCCGCGTGGATTCGCCGCCGATATCGATGATGTCAGCCCCCTCTTCCACGCAGGTCAGCGCATGGGAAAAAGCCGCATCGACGGCGAGATAACGGCCGCCATCGGAAAAGGAATCAGGCGTTGCGTTGACGATGGCCATAATACGGCCACGCCCATCAAGTTTCAGGGAGCGACCATGGGCCGCTTGCCACGCGTTGCTGCCGACTGTTATCACGTAACACGCGCCTTTCGGGAATAACGGAGTGTTATGTCAATTCTTATAAGTTCCGCTCCGCCTATGCAGCAAACCTTTTTCGAGTTCAACCGGAAGGCCGGGTCATGACCAAATCATCACGTGCTCTTTGCGCCGCTTTAGCGGCCGCACTGGCGCTTTCCCTGCCCGGATCGGCTTCTTCCGAAACAATCGTCCGCAAGACCTATTCCTATTTTTCGATCAGCGGCAAAACCGCCGCCGATCTCGACCAGCAGCTTTCCAGACATGGTCCGCTGACGCGCAATACCGGCGCGCGCCATCCTGGCGCCACCGAAATCAAATTCGGCGGCGAGCTCACTTATGTGGAAAAAAACGGCCTTTGCAGCGTCGGAACCGCCAAAGTAGTGTTGAACACTCGCATCCTCCTGCCGAAATGGAAAAACCGCCGCCGCACCACGGAGGAACTGGCCTTCATCTGGGATACGCTGCTTGCCGATATCAAGCGCCACGAGGAGCGCCACGCGGAAATCGCCCGCACCCATGCCCGCTCGCTTGAAAGGCAGCTGACGGGGCTTCGGCCGCAGAAAAGCTGCGAGACGCTGCAGAAAATGGTCGGTAAGATCACCCAGACGGTGATGGACGAACACGACCGCGATCAGTTGCGCTTCGATGTGGTGGAATCGAAAAATTTCGATGCCCGCATGACCCGGCTTTTGAAGAACCGGCTCGAACAGGGTCAGAACCGCCGCTGATCGGTCTCACACCCTATGCCATTCGCTTCACATCGAGCACGGACATGACGTTACGTCATGTCCGATATCACCCGTGAATTCTCGTCATGGTGCCGTCGCCAAGACTCATTGTACGTTCTTCGTACGGTATGGGATCATTCGGCCAAGCGGCTTGAGGCTCCAGCCGTCTCCGGTTCTCCCGGTGCGCACTTGAGGGCTCGCAGGTGTTTCCTCCCTCGCCTGCATGCTGCGTACCCGCCTCGCCCCGCTCCCCGCTACCAGGTGAGCGGGGCTTTTTCTGCGTTTAGCAATGACGAAAGATTTCAGCCCTGACGTTCGGGAACATGGACGACGAGACCATCAAGCTCGTCGTTCATCTTGATCTGACAGGAAAGGCGCGAGGTTGGGCGCACGTCGAAAGCAAAGTCCAGCATGTCCTCTTCCATCGGTTCCGGTCCGCCGACGCGCTCAGCCCAGGCGTCGTCGACATAGACATGACAGGTCGCACAAGCGCAGGCGCCGCCGCATTCCGCATCGATGCCGGGAATGGAGTTGCGCACCGCATTCTCCATGACGGTGGAGCCGTTGCTCACGTCGAGTTCATGGGGCGTGCCGTCAAAGGCAACGATGGTCAGTTTTGTCATGCCGGAAATCCAAAATGTGATCTAAGAACTGTTCTAAACACATAGAAAGGCCGGTCCGCCTTGGCAACCCGCTTCAAGGGCGCGCAGACGCAACCGGCCTTGCAAAATGACAAATTTGATATGTTACGCCTCAGCGGCAAAGCTTGAGGATGAAATTTTCAGCTTCGACAATGGCCGCCGCAAGTTTTGCAATCGCCGCGCTGTCATTGCCCTTGTCCTCCACCACGGCCGCGGCCGCGGAAACGGCGGAAGCGCCGACGGCCTGGGCCGACCCTTTAAGACGGTGCGCTGTTGCCATGACGGCCTTGTCATCGGCGTCCGCCATGTCATGCAGGGCGGCGCGGGCGTTGCGGCTGAAAAGTTGCAGCACCTCGATCTCCAGATCCTTGTCGCCCATTGTCTGGCGGGCAAGATGATCGAAATCGATAGGTTTTTTACCGGCGGCGGGTGCGCCGCCGCAATTGTCGGGAGCTTCGAAAGCAATACTGACCGCTGCCATGAATGAAATTCCTGTCTCGCCGTTTCCTGTTTCGTGTCACATCTGTGTCGTATTCACGCATCCGGACCGCTGCTATCGGCTTAAATTACGGCGTGACGCAGGCGAAAATCTTCTGCTATGGTTAATTTATGTTAAACTTATGCGAAACAAGGCGTTCAGCGTGAAACTCAGGTTTAAAAACTGTTAAAAAGCCGACACTTCGCCGCCGCCGCAAATCCGCATTAATTGTTTCGAACACCTAAATGTGTCACTACGGTACTGCCGTTCTCGCAGGGCTTAAGCTCAAGCTTTGTTATTACGGCACAGTGATGTAATTTCGCCCGAAAGCTGGGCCACCAGCAATTCGGGATTTGGTAAATGGCGAGACTCTCCTCTTTTGAGGGAAAGTTTCGTTGGCATGATGGCGGCAGTCCGCTTGCTGATCGCAAGCGGGTCAACGGCATGAAGCCGGGCGTATGTGTAACGAGGCGTAACCGCATGGCGAATAACAAGATCAGCGACTCTGTCGACGAGACTGCATTTCAGGCATTGGAAGATGCCTTGCAGCTTGGCGCTTTCGAAGAAAAGCCGGAGACGCGGAAAACTGCAAAGCCGAAGCAGCCGGAGGCCAGAGTGAAGGAAGCAAGCAGACAGACCCCTGCTCCCGAGGCCGCCCGCGCGCCTGCCGAACAGACGCCCAGATCCCCCAATCTCGAAGCCGCCAATGACGGCTCCAAGCGCAGCCCGGCGATGATCCTGAAATCGCTGGAAGGCGGCTCCATCGGCGGCGCATTGCGCAACGCCACGATCATGTCGGTCATCTGGGCGCTTGGCGGCCTTGGCATCGCCCATCTTCTTTACGGCAATGCGCTTTGGAACATCGGATCGGTCGCCGATCTCACCGCGATCCCCGGACTGATGGCGATCGTCGTCGGCATTCTCGTTCCCGTCATGCTGTTCTTTGCCTTTGCGATCATGATGGCGCGCGCCCGCGATCTGCGAAATGCCGCCCGATCCATGGCCGAAGTCGCCCTTCGCCTCGCGGAACCGGAAACGGTCGCGTCCGACCGCATCATGTCCGTCGGCCAGGCGGTTCGCCGCGAAGTTTCGGCCATGAATGACGGTATCGAGCGCACCATTGCGCGAGCGACGGAACTCGAAACCCTCGTTCATTCCGAAGTCAATGCGCTTGAGCGCAGCTACGCCGACAACGAACTGCGCGTGCGCAGCCTCGTCCAGGAACTGACCGCCGAGCGCGACGCTATCGTCAACCATGCCGAGCGCATCCGCTCCTCCATCGTCGGCGCGCAGGAACAGATCAAGGAAGAACTGTCCATCGTCGGCGAAGAGCTTTCGATGCGGATCGCCACGACCGGCGAGGCCTTTGCCTCGATGATCGACACGCGCTCGGCCGCGCTGCTCGAAAAATCACGCGCTTCGACCGAAGCGATGGGCAGTCTGATCGCCGCCAAGACCGAAAATCTGTTGCAGGCGTTGAACTCCTCCGGCTCGACGATATCAAACGAATTCGACATGCGTCTTCATAACCTCACCTCGACGCTGGACGAGCGCGGTGAAGTGCTGCTGGAGCGTTTCGCGATCCATGCATCGACGCTGGATAGCGGTGTGGAAAGCCTCAACAGCGCGCTTGAGGAACGCACCCGTCAGCTCAACGAGACGCTGTCGACGCGCTCGCTGGAACTCAACCGCAATATCGAACGCGGCCAGCAGGTCATCGGCGGTTCGCTGGATACGGTTCTCGACAAGCTGTCCACGACGCTTGAGGAAAAAGGCCTGTCCTTCCGCCAGAGCCTGCAGAGCACCGCCGACGATGCGATCATGGATCTCGATCTTCGTTCCGGCCTCTATGAAGAGCGCATGCAGGCGACGGTCGGCCAGGTCAATTCGGCCTTCGACGAGCATGTGGCGCAGTTCGCCAGCGCCTTCGACCAGCGCGCCGGCAGCCTCGACAGCAAGTTGATGGAAAGCCTCGCCCGCATCAACGAAACCGTTGCCGGCGGCTCCGAAGCGCTTGACACCATGCTGAATGTCGGTCTTGAGCGGATCGGCACCACCATGACCGACCAGTCGCTGGCGCTGGCAACCGCGCTGGGCACGGGTCAGGAAATGCTGGAAAGCGCACTTGACAGCCGGACCCAGGCCTTCAGCGATGCCATCGGCCAGCGCACCGCCGAAATCACCGATGCCTTCGCCAATTCGCATGCGAAGATCGACACCGTTCTGGCGGAACGCAGCAACGCCCTGTTCGGCGCGCTTTCGGCCAGCCAGGACCGTTTCGACGAAGCGCTCGCCAGCCGCTCCCTCGCCATTACCGGCGCGGTTTCCGGCACGGCCGAACACCTCGCCGCGATGCTCGACGAACGCGCCGCTGCGATCAACAGCGTTGTTGCCGATGTGGAACGCCGTCTTGCCGAAACGCTCGAAACCCGGGCAGCAGCCATCACCGGTGCCGTCTCCGGCATTGAGGACCGCATCTCCGACACGCTCGAAAGCCGCACGGCCGCCCTGCATGATGTCGTTTCCGGTGCGGAAAGCCGTATCGCCGATACGCTTGACGGCCGCACCGCCGCTCTTTCCAGCGCGATTTCCGGTGTCGAGGAACGTATTGCCGACACGATGGACAGCCGCGCGCTGTCTCTCGACATGACCTTCGCCAATGTCGAGGAACGGCTTTCCGAGACGCTCGACAACCGCACCTCCGCCCTGACAGGCATTGTTGCCAGCGCCGAAGAAAAAATTGCCGGCGCGCTCGACAGCCGCACGGCCACCTTCGGAGACGTGGTAGCGGGTGCGGAAACCCGTATCGCGGAAACGCTGGACGGTCGCACAGCCGCTCTCAACGCCGTTGTTTCGGGTGCCGAGGAACGCATCGCCGATGCGCTCGACAGCCGTACCATGGCTCTTGACATGACATTCTCCGGCGCGGAAGAAAAAATCAGCGAAGCGCTCGAGACGCGCACTGCGGCCCTTGGCGAACTCGTGGCCGGTGCCGAGATCCGGATTGCCGGCGCGCTCGACAGCCGCACAGAGACGCTGAAGACTGTCGTGTCCGGCGCCGAAGAGCGGATCACAGATGTGCTCGACAGCCGCACCATGGCGCTCGATATGAGCTTCTCCGGTGTCGAAGAAAAGATCGCCGATATTCTCGACGGTCGCACAGCCGCTCTCAATAACGCCGTTGCCGGTGTTGAGGACCGCATCGCCGGCGCTCTGGACACGCGTACTGCTGCACTTTCCGGCATTGTTTCCGGTGCCGAGGAACGCATCGCCGATGCGCTCGACAGCCGTACCATGGCGCTCGACATGACGATTTCCGGTGTCGAAGAGCGGATCGCCGAAGCCATGGATGCGAGAGCGTCGTCGCTCTCGCTTGCGGCGGCCGGCGTCGGCCAGCGTCTGGAAGCCACCGCATTCACGCTTGAAAACGCGCTGGCCAGCGGCCACGATCGCCTGGAAACCATGCTCGGCTCGCAGGCCGAGCGCATTGCCGGTTCGCTGGAGCGCAATAGCGGCCTGATCGAACAGAGCGTCTCGGGCGCGGCCGACCGCATCGAAAGTGTCGTCGAAGACGGCAGCAGCCGCTTTGCCCAGACGGTGGAAGAAGGCGTCTCGCGTCTCGAAAGCAATCTGTCGCAATCGCATGAGAATATTCGCACCGCGCTCGACCAGCGTCAGGCAGACCTTGCCGCGACGCTCAACTCCGCCACGGCCCAGATGGGCGACATGCTTTCCGAGCAGGCGATGATGATCGGCACCACTGTCGCCTCCAGCGCCAGCATGCTGGAACTGTCGCTCGAAACCCAGCAGGAAGCGCTGCAGAAGACGATTGACGGCAGTGCTGCGACGCTGGAAGAACGTCTTCGCAACAGCGCCGGCGATATCGCCGTCAAGATCGGCGAAGCAGCCCGCGAAATCGGCGGGGCCACCGACGCCCTCTCCAACCGCATCGAAACCTCAATCGGCAATGTCAACACCCGTCTCGACGAGACCGGCGCACGCATCGAGACCTCGCTCGATACGTTGCAGGCACGCATCGGTGGCGATCTGGCCAATGTGAACACCTCAATCGAGGATTCCGGCCGCCGCTTTGCCGAAGCGCTGGAAGACAAGACGGCCGTGTTCGCCCGCACCAGCGACGAGGCAGCCGAGCGCATCACCGGCATTCTGGACGAGCAGACCACGCGCGTCGCAGACACGTTCGAAAGCCGCACCAGCCGTCTGGCGGAAACCTTCGATAGCGGCACGGCCCGCATCGATGAGCGCCTCGGCACCATGGACCGGGCGCTGACCATCGGTCTCGAAAACGTCAACCGCACCATTGAAGGCAAGGCGACTGATCTAGCGCTGAGCCTGCGCGGCGCGGTCACCTCGGCCACCCAAAGCATCGGCGACGAAGCGGCCCGCTCCTCCGCCCTGCTCTCGAAATCCGGTGCGGAATTCGCAGAACAGGTCCAGGCGCAGAACGACGCCTTCACCAAGGCCATCGAAGAAAAGTCGGGGGAGATCGTCAATCGCATTTCCGATGCGCAGACGCGTCTTTCCGGCCAGGCCGCCGCCGTCGCCCAGACTTTCTCCGAAGCGGGCAACATCATCGTCAACAAGGTCGCGGAAGCCGAAGCCGTCGTGCGCTCGCAGGTCGGCGTCATTTCCGAGACGCTGACGGGTGTCGAATCCGCCCTCGACGCACGCGGTGAATCCATCCGCTCGGCGCTTGATAACCGGACCCGCGAACTCAACTCGATGCTGGCCAGCCGTTCTGCTGAACTGTCGCGCCTGATCGAGGAGAAGGCGAAGCCCGTCGTCGACGAATATGCCACCATCGGCCGCGAAGCCGCCGAAAAGATCGTTTCCGCCGCCCAGCAGAGTGCAGACCTTCTGTCGCAGAGCAACAGCGGTATGGTCGGTATGGTGGAACAGGCGATCAGCGATTACGCCGCTGCCGGAACGGATGCGGCCAGCAAGCTGGTCGCCGCCACCCGCCAGAGCACCGACATGCTGTCGGAAACCCATACGGCCATGGCGGACGCCGTCGAACAGGGCATCGACAAATATGCCCGCGCCGGCAGCGATGCGGCCAACAAGCTGGTTGCCGCCACCCGCCAGAGCACGGATATGCTGTCGCAGACCCATAACAGCATGGCGGAAATCGTCGAACAGTCGGCAAGCAACTTCAACTCCGCTGTCGAGCGCGCCGCACAGGGCTTCGGCGCGGCAGATGAAGCGCTGAACGCCTCGGCGACCCGCTTCTCGGAATCCGCCTCGCAGGCCGCCGACATGGTGTCCAGCTCCAGCCGTCTGCTCGAAGGAAAAATCGACCGCCTGTCGAATATTTCCGGCCAGACACTGGCGCAAGTCGCCGGCATCGTCGGCCGCTTCGAGGAACATTCGAAGGTGCTGAGCCAGGCTTCCGAGCTTCTCAATGCGGCACAGTCGAGCCTCGTCGGCACGCTGGAAGAACGCCAGGATGCGCTTCGCAGCCTGTCCGTCGGCCTCGTCAAGCGCTCCGAGGAAATCGAAAGCGCCATGCGTAACGTCGTCGGCGTGGTGGAAAACACCCTCAACGAGGCCGAGGAGCGTTCGCAGAACGTCGCCGGCAATCTGCGTGACAATCTGCAGGCGTCCTTCTCCGATATCGGCCGTTCGCTTGATGAAACGGAACAGCGCGCCCGTTCGGCGGCCCAGACAATGCGGGGCGCCCTGCTGTCGGCCGGTCAGGATGCCAGCCGTTCGATCGAAAGCACGCTCTCCGACGCGCAGAAATATTCCGACGAGCTGGTCAACCGCCTGCGTGGTGGCGTCGAATCCTCGCTGTCGGAAGTCGACAATCTTCTGGGCACCGCTTCGGAAAAATCGAATGCCGCCGCAGCCAACCTCAAGGAAACATTGCGTCAGGCCGTCGAGGACGCTGTCAGCCGCTTTGCCGGCGCGACGGACGAAATCCGCCGCTCCAGCCACGATATCCGCCGCGAGCTGGATGCGACCCGCGCCGAACTGAAGCGTGGCGCTTTCGACCTGCCGGAAGAAGCCAAGGAAAGTGCGGCCGCCATGCGCCGCGCGGTTTCCGAACAGATCAAGGCGCTTCAGGATATTTCGCAGCTCGTCGGTCGTTCGACCCACCAGATGGAAGTCTCCGAACCGGTCGCCCGCGCCATTGCTGCGACCCAGCCGGCAACCGAGCGCCGTGTCGAGACGCGTCCGCAACCGGCAGCCCCGGCTCCGGTTCAGCAGCGCCCGGCCCAGCCGCAACCGGCCCCCACCTTGCGTGGCGCGCTGCCGCTCGAGAACCGCCAGGCGCCTGCACCGGCGCAGCCGGTCGCAACTAACCCTGCCGGACGCCGTGAAGAAGGCGGCGGCTGGATCAGCGATTTGTTGCGCGGCGCATCACAGGAAACGCCAGCGGCGTCCGCACCTCGCGCCGGCGCGGAACAGCAGCCCACCCGTGCGGCCGACACCCGCAATCCGCGCCACATGGTGGAATCGCTGAACTCGCTCTCGGTCGACATCGCCCGCGCCATCGATCACGACGCCTCCGTGGAGCTGTGGCGTCGCTACCAGCGCGGCGAGCGTGACGTCTTCACCCGTCGCCTCTACACGCTGAAGGGTCAGACGACCTTCGACGAAATCAAGCGCAAATATGAGCGGGAAGCGGAATTCCGCACCGCCGTGGACCGCTACATTACCGATTTCGAGAAGCTGCTCGCCGACGTGGCTCGCACAGACCGCGACCGTACAGTCACGCAGTCCTACCTCACCTCCGATACCGGCAAGGTCTATACGATGCTTGCCCACGCGGCGGGCCGGTTCAATTGAGCCGGTTGACAATGGAGTGACAAAACCCCGGTCAAGACCGGGGTTTTTCTTTTGGCTCCGCTCGTCGTTTCATCGCTCTTCGAAGACATCTAACTGAGCGAGCGACGCTGAAATCAAATCTCGAACGTGCCCGATGCCACCCGCACCGCGTGGCCGCCGATACGGGCGCGGGCGATTTCGCCGTCCTTGATGTCCATACGCAAATGGATATGTGACGGTCGTTCCATCTCCACGCCTTGTTCGATGAGCAGCGGATAATGGCCGTCGGTCAGGCCGTCGAAATGGTGGATGGCGCCGGAGAGAGCGGCCGCGGCTGAACCGGTGGCAGGGTCTTCCGAAATTCCCATATCCGGAGAGAACATGCGGGCGTGGAACTTTGCCGCGTGATTGACGCCGCCGCGACAGTAGATATAGGCCGCCGTCAGGCGTCCTTCCACCAGCGGCGCGGTGCGCAACCACAGATTAGCATCGAAATCCATCTCCCTGATGGCGGCGATATTGTGCAGGGGTACGAGCAGGAACGGCACACCGGCGGTCCAGATCGACGGCACGTGATTCTCAAAGCCGAGATGTCCTTCGCTAACGCCCAACGCATCGGCAAGCGCCGTGTGATCGAGCGGCAACTCGACGCGGGACGATTTGCGCGGCAGGTCGAATTCGGCGAAGCTGACCGCACCGGGGCGCATCTTCACCGCACAACGCACCGGACCCACCTGCTCTTCCAGTACGCAGACCATATCGATGTCGTCATCGCCCTCGCCGCGATTTCGCTCGGCGATGGCCACCGCCGCGCCGACTGTCGGATGGCCGGCAAAGGGTAACTCGCCCGAGGGCGTGAAGATGCGCAGCGAGGCCGCATGGGCCGGATTGCTGGACCGGTTGACGAAAACCGTTTCGGAAAGGTTCATTTCCCGCGCGATCGCCTGCATCGTGGCCTGGGGAAGATCATCGGCGTCATACATGACCGCCAGCGGGTTCCCCGCCATTTTCGTTTCGGTAAAGACATCGTAGATATCGTAGTTCAGCGCCACATCCATCTCCTGCCACTCGTCATTCCGACTGCCTTAGGCAAACTGCATCAGGCCGCCCCGCATCGCAACCCTTGTCCGTGAGTGGAAATCAAGAAGCTGTGGACCGGATCGGGTGCGGTCCGCCGTCCGGGAACGCCTGCGCCTGTGAAAGGCCTTGTCGCCAGCCGCCGTCTTCATGTACCAAGGGTGCGTCTGGCGGTTTGTTATCGACCTCCCTGTCGAGGTTTCAAGATTTCGAGCCGCTTCAACGGTTTACAGCGCTTGCGTGGACGGTTTCCGGTCTGCGCCTTGTCGAGGGAAGCGGATGTCGCATTCTACCTATTCACTGTCCTTCGTCGCCTCCGCAACCGAAGAGGCGCAGGCCGCGCTGAAAGAGCTGAAAGGCATTTACGGCGATACACCTTTCGAAGAGGCTGAAGTGATCGTCGCGCTCGGCGGCGACGGCTTCATGCTGCAGATTCTCAACGAGACGATGAATTCGGGCAAACGGGTCTATGGCATGAACCGGGGGTCCGTCGGTTTCCTGATGAATGACTACCGGGTCGACGGCCTGCTGGAGCGTATCGCGGTGGCGAGCGGCAATGATTTCCATCCCCTGCGCATGACGACGACGGATTCCGACGGCGACGAGTTTACGGCGCTTGCCATGAACGAGGTCAGCCTGTTTCGCCAGTCCCACCAGGCCGCCAAGCTGCGTGTGGAGGTTGACGGCAAGGCGCGGTTGGAAGAGTTGATCTGCGACGGCATGATGGTTGCGACGCCGGCAGGCTCCACCGCCTACAATTTCTCCGCCCATGGACCGATCCTGCCGCTGGAATCGCCGCTGCTGGCGCTCACACCCGTCAGTGCTTTCCGCCCACGGCGCTGGCGCGGCGCGCTTTTGCCGAATAAAGTGACGGTCGATATTCATGTTCTGGAACGCGACAAGCGCCCGGTGAACGCGGTGGCCGACCACACCGAGGTGAAATCCGTTCGTCATGTTCGGATTGCACAATCGCAGGACCGGACGGCAAGGATTCTCTCGGATCCGGACCGTTCATGGTCGGACCGGGTTCTCGCGGAACAGTTCAACAATTGACGCTCGCAATCGACAATGGCCATGCAACTGACAAGACCAATCCTCGCTGCCCTCCTTTTCGCCGCCGCCGTGCTTCCCGCGCGCGCGCAGACGGAAGCGATCGACGCGCTGCCGGTTTCGGCAATCTTCGTCGTCAGCAGCGGCATGTGGGAAGACCGCAATCTTGAGCCGGTGAAAGGCCCCGACGGGCAATTGCGGCCGCCGCCTGCCTCGCCCACGCGCGGCTACTACAAGGTCATCGCCATCCGCCAGGGCGACGGCACGGCAAAAATCTACCTGCAGCGAATCGTCTTTACCGCAGAAGGGCCGAATCTTCTGGAAAATATCGAACTGGAAGAATTCAGCCAGATGAAATCCTATGTCACGGATATTCGTCCCGAAAGTTCGAATGGCGCGCCCGCCTCGCCCGGCTTGTTCGTGACTGTCTACCTGAAAACGGACCCGATGAGCAAGGAAGCTGAAAGCTGGACGATCCTGATCGACGAGCTGGGCGAGATGAAGGTCGAGAAAGCGTCAAACTGATCGGCCCGATGCGCGGGCCGGGAAAGATTACGCTTGCAGCGCCTCCGGGCCGCCAAGAACCGCACCGAAATGATGTTTCCACAATCTCGCCCCGAGTTCACCGCTGCGGTCGAGACTGGAGCCCACCGTAAGCCACGGCAACAGCGTGGGATGCAGCCCCGCATCGAAGAGGGCAAAACCGGCGGCCAGCACGCAGGTATCGGCCTGAATGCCGCAGACCAGCACCCTGTCGAGTTTCAGCGACAGAAGATGGTCGATGACCTCCCGGGGTGGCGCATAACCGTGTTTGATGAATATGCGATCTGCCGCAACAAGCGACTCGTCGTCCCTGCCCGGTTTCCAGCCGAGTTGCCGCTCAAAGGGTGTTACGCTTTCGTCATGGCGCTCGACGGTGGCGATACTGGGCATTGTCAGGGCGAGAGCGGATATTTCCGCCACCAGCGCAGCCGGCGGATTGAAGCTCGACTGGACGTCGACGATATAGAGCGCCTGTTTCATGCTTGTTCTCCAACGAAAAAACCCTCGCAATGGGTTTGCGAGGGTAATCTTCTTCAATCGACGCACTTGAAGCGTCAGTCGATATCCGCGACTTCCACATCCGCGCCGCCGCTGATGCGGTGCGCGAGAGCGGCTTCCATGAACTCGTTCAGATCGCCGTCCAGCACGTTGCCGGGTGCAGTGCTTTCCACACCAGTGCGCAGATCCTTGACCAGCTGGTAAGGCTGCAGAACATAGGAACGGATCTGGTGGCCCCAGCCGATATCGGTCTTGGAGGCGGCCTGCGCATTGGCTGCCTCTTCCCGCTTCTGCAACTCCACCTCGTAGAGGCGGGCGCGCAGCATGTCCCACGCCTTGGCGCGGTTCTTGTGCTGGGAGCGCTCCTGCTGGCAGGCAACGGCAATACCGGTCGGAATGTGCGTGATCCGCACGGCCGAGTCGGTGGTGTTGACGTGCTGGCCGCCTGCGCCGGATGAACGATAGGTATCGATGCGGCAATCGCTTTCGTTGACGTCGATCTGGATCGAATCGTCGACCACCGGGTAAACCCAGACGGAAGAGAACGACGTATGGCGACGCGCATTGCTGTCATAGGGCGAAATACGAACGAGACGATGCACGCCCGATTCCGTCTTCAGCCAGCCGAAGGCATTGTGGCCCTTGACGAGGATCGTCGCGGACTTGATGCCGGCTTCTTCGCCGTCGTGAACTTCGAGCACCTCGACCTTGAAACCTTCACGGTCGGCCCAGCGGGTATACATGCGCAGCAGCATGTTGGCCCAATCCTGGCTTTCGGTACCACCGGCGCCGGAATGCACTTCGAGATAGGTATCGTTGGCATCGGCTTCGCCTGACAGCATGGCTTCCACCTGACGGCGGTTCGCTTCGCTTCTCAGTGCCTTCAACGCGTCTTCGGCATCCTTGACGATCTCGTCGTCGCCTTCCATCTCGCCGAGTTCGATCAGCTCGATATTGTCCTTGAGCTGCTGCTCGAGCGCCCTGACGCCATTGATGCTGTCATCCAGCTGCTGGCGCTCGCGCATCAGCTTCTGAGCCTCAGCGGCATCGTTCCAGAGGGTCGGGTCCTCTGCCTTGTTATTCAACCAGTCCAGTCGTCTTATCGCCTGGTCCCAGTCAAAGATGCCTCCTCAGCAGGCTTATGGCCTGCTTGATTTCGTCGACTACGTTCACGATTTCATTGCGCATTTCGCTGGTTCTTCACCTTCATTGAAACTCGTTGCTCAAATAAATGCGGGGGGCGCGGATGTAAAGACCCGCGCCCCCGCCAAACGTCAGGAGTGATATCAATAAAGACCGCCGCCACCGCCGGTGATGGCCTGCTGCGCCTGCGGCGAGGTCTTCAGAATGTCTTCCTGCGACATGTATCCGTCATCGCCGATGACAGAGAAGGTGGAAGCGGGACCGGTGCCGGGCTTGAAGGCTTCCATGATGGTGTCCGGCTCGCCCTCGACCGCCGCCATGCCGGTCTTGCGGTTAACGGCGACGAAGTTCATGCCAGCAGGAACGATGAACTTGCTCGGCTCCATGTGCTTGGCCGCATCGGCGATGAATTCGCCGAAGATCGGCGCCGACAACGAGCCGCCCGTGCCGCCGCGGCCGAGAGGCGCCGGCGAATCGAAGCCGATATAGAGGCCGGCGACCATGTCCGGCGTATAACCGACGAACCAGGCGTCCTTTTCATCGTTTGTCGTGCCCGTCTTGCCGGCAACCGGCAGATCGACCTTGATCTTGCCGGCCGCCGTGCCGCGCTGCACGACGCCTTCCAGCATTGAGGTCGTCTGATAGGCGGTCATCGGGTCGAGAACCTGTTCGCGATTGTCGACGATCACAGGCTCGTCCTGGTTCTGCCAGCTTGTCGCGTTGCAGCCTTCGCAGGCGCGTTCCTCATGCCGGAAGATCGTCTTGCCGTAGCGGTCCTGAATACGGTCGATCAGCGTCGGTTTGATCTGCTTGCCGCCATTGGCGAGAACCGAATAGGCAGAGACCATACGCATGACGGTCGTTTCACCGGAACCGAGCGACATGGCCAGAAGCGGCGGCATCTTGTCGTAGATGCCGAAACGTTCCGCATATTCCGCGACCAGATTCATGCCCATGTCCTGCGCCAGACGCACGGTCATGAGATTGCGGGATTTCTCGATGCCGAGACGCAGGGTCGACGGACCCGCAGATCCTCCGCCGTAATTCTGCGGCTTCCAGACCTGACCGCCGGAAACGACCTCAATCGGCGCATCGAGTATGACCGATGCCGGCGTATAACCATTGTCGAGCGCCGCCGCATAGATGAACGGCTTGAAGGAGGAACCCGGCTGGCGCATCGCCTGCGTCGAGCGGTTAAATTCCGACTGCGCATAGGAGAAGCCGCCGACCATGGCCAGAACACGTCCGGTATGCGGATCCATCACCACCATGCCGCCCTGCACTTTCGGCGGTTGGCGCAGGCGATATTCATTACCGGACTTGGCAAGCGGCTGCGCATAAATCACGTCGCCGACGGCCAGAACGCCGACCGGGGACTTGGTGGTCGCCTTTTTACCCGTCGCGTCGCGAAAGGCCCAGCGCATATTTTCTGCGGCGATATGGCCACGCGTACGCTTGTCGCCCTCTTCCGTTTCCGCATCCGCCTGCACGCCTATATCGACTCCATCGGCCGCAACAGCGAGGACCACGGCGATTTTCCACTCCGGAACGTCGCGCAAACCCTTGACCTTGGCGAGCGCCGCCGTCCAGTCGCCCGTTGTATCGATCTGCTCTACGGGGCCGCGAAAACCGCGACGCTCGTCATATTGAACCAGACCGTCCTGGAGAGCCTTGCGCGCCTCCATCTGGATCTGCGGATCGAACGAGGTACGGACCGATAGCCCGCCTTCGAGAAGCGCTTCCTCGCCGTATTTCTCGACGATTTGGCGCCGGACTTCCTCGGCAAAATAATCGGATGCGAAAATGTGGGCGCCGCCGCGACGCAGATTGACGCCAAGCGGCTGCTTTTTGGCGTCCGTCGCGTCGTCCACAGTGATATAGCCATTCTCGGCCATACGGTCGATCACCCAGTTACGACGCTCGAGAGCAGCCTTTTCGCGACGGATCGGGTGGTAGTTGGCCGGGCCCTTCGGCAGCGACGCGAGATAGGCGGTTTCCGCAATCGTCAGTTCCGTCACGGACTTGTTGAAATAGGTGAGCGCCGCACCGGCAATGCCGTAGGAGTTCAGGCCGAAGAAAATCTCGTTGAGATAAAGCTCGAGAATCTTGTCCTTGGAATAGGTCTGCTCGATGCGGAAGGACAGAATGGCTTCCTTGAGCTTGCGGTCGATGGTCTGGTCGTTGGTCAGAAGGAAGTTCTTCGCCACCTGTTGGGTGATGGTGGAGGCGCCGACCGGACGGCGGCCGGAGCCGAGATTCTGGATGTTGACGAGAATGGCGCGGCCGAGGCCGAAGACATCCACACCCGGATGATTGTAGAAATTCTTGTCTTCCGCCGAAAGGAAAGCGGCCTTCACGCGGTCGGGAATGGCCTGAATCGGCAGGAAAAGGCGTTTTTCATGCGCATATTCCGCCATCAGCGCGCCGTTGCCGGCATGCACGCGGGTCGTCACCGGCGGCTCATAGGTGCTCAGAACTGCGTAATCCGGCAGGTCCTTTGTCACGCCGTGCAAATAAATTGCACCGGCGGCGGCTGCGCACAGAAAAAGCACGCTGGCCAAGCCGAAAAAATATCCAATCAGTCTGATCATACTAAGCTACCGATAATTCGAATCGTAACCATCAACGCCCGACGATATACGGGCGCATCCTTGCATATCGCGTGCCGTTTTGCACACCATACCTTCTATGACAAGCCGGATACGGCAGCATTCGCTGATATGTTACCGGGCGGCAGTCCGCAATCGCGCTCAGGACGCTTTGCCGATTGCCACCGAATCCGCATTCCGAGTAACGCGGCGAATGTGAGTAAAATAGGGCTTCGCCTTCGCAATCGTCCGCAAGACCCAAGAATTGAACAGGTTTTCAGCGGTCAATGGCAGGTCTGCAACAGCATTGCCGCTTCGCAGGCAGCCCTCTCAGCCGCCATTTGCCATGGCCTTGGCGCGGTATCGCCCAATGGCGGTTGCGAGCGTATCGGCCACCTTCTTGCGCCACTCCCCATCGAGAAGCAGCTTTTCGTCTTCCGGATTGGAGAGGAAACCGAGTTCCAGCAGCACCGACGGCACATCATGGGCGCGCAACACCATGAAACCGGCGTAACGGTGCGGGTTGTTGATGAGCCCTACCTGCCCCTCGAAGGAGGAGACGATGTTTTCGGCCAGCGTCACAGAAAAGGCCTGGGTTTCGCGGCGGGTGAAATCGAGAAGAATATCGGCGACCTCAGGCGGCTCGCTGGAGGCGGCAACACCCGCGATCTGGTCGGACTTGTTTTCGCGCTCCGCCAGTTCCTGCGCCTGCCGGTCCGACGCCCGGTCCGACAACGTATAGACCGTCGCGCCACGGATGCCCTTTTGTCTCAACGTATCCGCATGAAGGGAAATAAAGAGATTGGCGTTGTTCTGACGGGCGATGGTCACCCGTTCGGACAAGGCGAGAAAAGTATCGGAATCGCGCGTGAGGAACGCCTTTATACCAGGTTCGCGGTTCAACCGCTCGGCAAGTTCCTTGGCGAAAGTCAGCGTGATGACCTTTTCCTCGGTGCCGGTAGTGCCGCCGCTGGCGCCCGCATCGATGCCGCCATGGCCGGCATCGACCGCGATGACGAATTCCGCCGGCCGCGACGTCTTGCCGTCGGGCGTGATCGCTGCAGTTGTCACCGGCGCTGGTGTCCGCCACTGCTGATGCTTCACCAGCTCCGCGAACTTGCCCTTGGTGGTGATTTCCGTATCGAGCACGAAATGGAAAGATTGGCCGCCATCAGCTTTCTTGGTTTCGGCAACCGCCACCTGAACCGGCTTTTTCGCCGTCAGCACGATCCGGGCGCTGTTCTGCCCCATGGTGCCGAAACGGATATCCGAAAAAAGACCGGTCGGCTTCAGGTCGGATGCGGGGAAGCTGAAATTCACCGCCGGAAAGTCCACAACGATGCGGGCGGGCGAATCGAGATAGTGAACATCGAATTCCGGCTCCTCGGCGAAGTCTAGAACGATGCGCGTGCGCGCCTCATCGCCGATGATCCGCGCCTGATGGACAACGAGCGGCTCCACGGCATGGGCCGACTGCGCGACGGAGAAAGAAGCGGCGACGGAAAATGCCAGAGCCGACGCAAGCCGCGCGATTCGCGCGCCAAGCCGCCCTCTCCCACAGAATATCGCTGCGTTGCGCGTGAAATTCATGGCCTTCAAGAAATTCCGTATTTCAGTCATTTTCGATAAACGGCGAGGAAAAACGCCGGTAACAGCGCCATTTCAACCACGCCGTACGATAGTTTGCGCGTTTGCGCCCCACAATCGCAGGCCTTGGTGAACCAATTGTTAACCCGGAAATTCCACCAATAATATGGCATATTTAGCCAGCCTATTGCTATTGTGACAGAGAAAACATACAACACGGATGAGGGTTAAAAGTGTTGACGGGATAGATGCCCGCCGGCTGCCAATCGAAAAAGACGCTGGCGCTGCAAATCGGGCAATCATCTGCCGTCGTTACATTTATCCTGAAACTCGATCAATTCCGGCCGTGGCCGGAGACCTACCCGGTGGCGCTGCCACCGCCGCTCTGAGGAGAGCAAATTCATCGGATCCCAAGGGGTCTATATATTATTGTCGTTCCGCCTGGCCAATGATGTCGCAGCAGTTTTCACATGAACCGGATACCAGGAGCAGGCCAAGCGCCTCGCCGTCGGTCCGGATGCTGCCAGTTTACAGACGCCCGGCAGGAGACTTCATTTCCGGCACATCCTTGCACTCATATGAAAGGCTCGTCCGTGTGGCGGGCCTGTTCTCGTATAAAACAAGGCTGCGCCGAGGAGCACAGCTTACATGGCAGACAAAATGCTTATCGACGCCTCCCACGAAGAGGAGACACGCGTAGTCGTTGTCCGTGGGAACCGGATCGAGGAATTCGATTTCGAATCGGAGCACAAGAAACAGATCCGCGGCAATATCTATCTTGCCAAGGTCACCCGCGTTGAGCCCTCGCTTCAGGCGGCCTTCGTCGATTACGGTGGAAATCGCCACGGCTTTCTCGCCTTTGCGGAAATACACCCGGATTATTACCAGATCCCGCTCGCTGACCGACAGGCCCTGCTGAAAGCAGAAGCCGAGGATCATCGCCGCAGCGACGATTTCGAATCTGCAGACGCCCCCGAGCCCGGTGCGCCCATGATCGACCTTTCGCAGGTGGATCAGCCGGATGTCGGCATTGTTTCCGCAAGCGAAACCACCGAGACCGTTGTCACGGAAGAAGCTGCACCCGTTGTGGAAGCGGTTACCGAAGAAGCAGCCGTTGAGGTCGTCGCGGAAGAAACACCCGCTGAGGAAGAAAAGCCGAAGAAACGCACCCGCCGCCCCCGCGCCAAGAAGAAGACGGCGGAAGAAGAAGCCGCTGCGGCCGAGGCCGCCGAAGCGTCTTCCGAAGACGAGGGCAGCACCGGCGGCGAAATGGCCGCCATGGTCGATACCGACACGATTTCCGAGGAAGTCGAGGGTCTTCGCCGCGGCAATGACGACGATGACGACGACGATGACGATCATCACGAGAAGGAAGTGATCGAATCCGTCGGCGCCGAAGACGCCATGGAAGAGGTTCCGGACCGCGTCGCCCGCAAGCCGCGCAAGCAGTATCGCATCCAGGAAGTCATTAAGCGCCGTCAGATTCTTCTTGTGCAGGTTGCCAAGGAAGAACGCGGCAACAAGGGTGCGGCGCTGACCACTTACCTGTCGCTTGCCGGCCGTTACTCCGTTCTGATGCCGAATACGGCGCGTGGCGGCGGTATTTCCCGCAAGATCACCCAGCCGGCCGACCGCAAGCGCCTGAAGGAAATCGCGCGCGATCTGGACGTGCCGCAGGGCATGGGCGTCATCCTGCGCACCGCCGGCGCCAACCGCACCCGCGTCGAAATCAAGCGCGACTTCGAATATCTGATGCGTCTGTGGGAAAATGTCCGCACGCTGACGCTGAACTCCACGGCCCCCTGCCTCGTTTACGAGGAAGGCTCGCTGATCAAGCGTTCGATCCGCGATCTCTACAATAAGGATATCGGCGAGATCATCGTTTCGGGCGAAGAAGGCTATCGTGAAGCGAAAGACTTCATGAAGATGCTGATGCCGAGCCACGCCAAGGTGGTTCAGCCTTACCGCGACATTCACCCGATCTTCTCGCGCTCCGGTATCGAGGCCCAGCTCGACCGCATGCTGCAGCCGCAGGTGACGCTGAAGTCGGGCGGTTACCTCATCATCAACCAGACGGAAGCGCTGGTTTCCATCGACGTCAACTCAGGCCGTTCGACCCGCGAGCATTCCATCGAGGAAACCGCGCTGACGACGAACCTCGAGGCGGCGGAAGAAGTGGCGCGCCAGCTTCGCCTGCGCGACCTTGCCGGTCTTGTCGTCATCGACTTCATCGACATGGAAGAAAAGCGCAACAACCGCGCTGTCGAGAAGAAGCTCAAGGATTGCCTGAAGAACGACCGCGCCCGCATTCAGGTCGGCCGCATCTCGCATTTCGGCCTTCTGGAAATGTCGCGCCAGCGCATCCGCGCTTCGGTGCTGGAATCGACCACGCAGGTCTGCCAGCATTGCGGCGGCACGGGCCATGTGCGCTCCGAATCTTCCATCGCGCTGCATGTTCTGCGCGGCGTCGAGGAATATCTGCTGCGCAACACCACCCACAACATCACCGTGCGCTGCACGCCGGAAACGGCGCTTTACCTGCTCAACCACAAGCGCGGCACGATCGTCGATTATGAAGGCCGCTTCGGTGTGTCCATCATCATCGCTGCCGACGCCGGTGTCGGTGCGCAGCATTTCGCCATCGATCGTGGTGAAGCCGTCGAAAATCCGGTGAAGATCGAAAGCCTCATCCAGATGCTGCCGAACTTCGTGGAAGAGGAAGACGATTTCGTCGCAGAGGTGGAAGAGGACGAAGACGAGGAAGAAATCGTCAAGGCCCAGCCCTCCGAGCCGCGCCAGCAGCAGGGCGACAATGGCGAGGAAGGCAAGCGCAAGCGCAAGCGCCGCCGCCGTCGTCGCGGTAAGGGCGGTCAGAACGACCAGAACGGCTCGCTTGACGCCCAGTCCGAAGGCGACGATGCCGAAGGTGACGACGACGGCGTCGAAACCGATGAGGCCGATGCTGAAAACGAAAATGGTACAGCGGAAGCACTGACGTCCGATGAGGATGGCAAGCGCAAGCGCCGCCGTCGCGGCAAGCGTGGCGGCCGCCGCAACCGTGCGGAAGACGAGGCACTCGACGCCGCGGACGCCGAAGCCGGCGAGGAAGGCGAAAGCGAAGAGGTTTCCGCCGAAGCATCCGTGAATGAAGAACCGACCGCCGCCGAAGTGGTGGAAGGTGTGGTTGCCGACGTCGTTGAGGTTGAAGCACCGAAAAAGCCGCGCCGCACCCGCAAGGCGAAAGTAAAGACTGAAACCGAAGAAGCACCGAAGGCAGAAGCCGTTGAAACGGTAGAGCCGGTGATCGTCAAGGAAACCGTTGTCGACGTCGCCATCGAAGAAGCAGGTGAAGCCTCGGCCGATCTCGCTCCGGAAGCGGAAGCAACGGCGAACGAAGAAAAGGTCCGCGCGAACCGAGGCAGTAATGTCTCGCATTCGGAGCCGGTGGTGACCTCTTCCGGCTCACCCGCAACGCCTGAAGGCGATGAACCAAAGCCGCGCAAGGGCGGCTGGTGGCAGCGCAAAGGCTTCTTCTGAGAGAAGCCACATCTTGGATAAAAGACGCCCGTAACGATGTTGCGGGCGTTTTCTTTTATCGGTGCAAAGAACGTTTTTTTTCGAACCGCTCACAATTCCTGCGACAGGCACGGGATGAGGAATGGGAAAGGTCGGCCGGTCAAACGGACCGCGTCAACCCGCCATCAACGCGGATATTCTGACCGGTAATATATCCCGCCCCCTCAGAGGCAAGGAATGCCACGGTTGCGGCGATTTCCTCGCTCTTGCCGTAACGCTGCATCGGCACGCTCTCTCGGCGCTCCTCCGTTGCCGGCAGGCTGTCGATCCAGCCGGGCAGCACATTGTTCATGCGCACATTGTCGGCCGCATAGGTATCGGCGAAAATCTTGGTATAGGAGGCAAGGCCGGCGCGGAACACAGCGGATGTCGGGAACATGCTGCTCGGTTCGAAAGCCCAGGCAGTCGAGATGTTGACGATGGCGCCCGCTTTCTGTTTCACCATGATGGGGGCGACGATCCGTGTCGGGCGGATGACGTTCATGAGGTAGACATCGAGGCCGATATGCCATTGCTCGTCGGTGATCTCGAGGATGGAGGCGCGCGGACCATGGCCGGCGCTGTTGACCAGCACATCGATGCGGCCGAATTTTTCGAGCGTCAAATCCGTTAGCCGCTGGAGATCGTCATTGGACTGGTTGGAGCCGGTGACGCCGATGCCGCCCAGTTCCTGCGCCAGCGCCTCTCCCTTGCCGGAAGAGGACAGGATCGCGAGTTTGTAGCCATCCGCGGCCAGACGTTTCGCCACGGCAGCTCCCATGCCGCTGCCGCCTGCCGTTACAATCGCTACCTTCTCCGCCGACATCGCTTTTCTCCTTGTCCAATTCTAAGGGTGCCCCGCACCATATTGGCCCATCTATAACGGGTTTCAAAGGCGAGTTCGAACCAGAAAGCCTTGCAGCGGCATGCAGAAAAACTGATGCTGAAAAAGTCAGCCTAGCCATTTCCCCCTGCCGGATGGACTTCCCGGCTGTCGGCTGGCGCTTCCTCCCGTTCCTCCAGGCCGTAGTCGCGGATCACCTGCGCGATACGCAGCCGGTAATCGGAAAAAACGCCGGACCGGCCAAGCGACTGCGCGGCGCGATGCGGCAGGGTGTTGCGCCACGCCCTCACCGCCTCCTCATCCCGGAAGAAGGACAGAGAGAGCATCTTGTCCGGATTGCCGATACTTTGAAACCGCTCGACGGACAGAAAACCGTCGACGGTCTCCAGTTCAGCCCGCAGGCCTGCCGCGATGTCGAGATAATGCTGCTTCTCGCCTTCAGCCGGCCAGACCTCGAAAATAACGGCAATCATTGTCCGCCTCCGGCGTGCGGAGCGGAGGCGAGACGCAGGAAAAGCCGGTCCTCCCTGCGAATGAACTGTTCGCGGCGGGCGAATTCGTAGTTTTCCCGCCCCGCGGGATCGGCGGCGAGCCGTGCCCTGTAGGCTTCGTAGGCGGCCAGATTTTCGATGTTGTAGACACCGTAGGCAATGGTGCTCGATCCCTCCTTCGGCGCATAATAACCGATCAGATCGGCCCCGCAGCGCGGTATCGCCTCACCCCATGTGCGGGCATATCGCTCAAAAGCATCGACCTTGAAAGGATCGATCTCGTAGCGGATGAAACAGGTCAGCATCGTTTGTCTCCTCGTATTTTGCCTCTCTCTTTTACGCCATTGCTTTGCTTTAATGCTTCGGCTAGCATCGAAGCATGAAAGACGGCCCCCTGATCGCCAATGTCGCCGCGCTGATCGGCGACCCTGCCCGCGCCAACATCCTGACGGCGCTGATGGACGGACGTGCGCTCACCGCAAGCGAGCTTGCCGAAGCCGCCGGCGTGACCCTGCAGACCGCCAGCGGGCATCTGTCGAAGCTCTCCGAGGCGCAACTCCTGAAGGCGGAAAAACAGGGACGTCACCGCTATTTCCGTCTTTCCGACGAGGATGTGGCGCATGTTCTGGAAGCGTTGATGGGTCTTGCCCAGCGCACGGGTGCAGTCCGCGTCCGCACGGGACCGAAGGACAAGGCGCTGCGGGAAGCGCGCATCTGCTACGATCATCTGGCCGGGGAAAGCGGCGTGGCGCTGCTAGCCGCCATCACCGCAAAGGGGCTCGTGACGTTAGGTGATGATCCTGCCTTAACGGAGAGCGGACGCGAGTTCTTCTCAAGCTTCGGCATAGACCTTTCACCGCTCGAGAAGGCCCGTCGCCCGGTCTGCCTGCATTGCCTGGACTGGAGTGAGCGCCGCCATCATCTCGGCGGTGGGCTCGGCGCATCGCTGCTTGAAGCCATGCAGCAACGGGACTGGCTGCGGCGCGGAAACGGAAGGATACTGACCTTCACGACAAAGGGCGAAAAGGCTTTCAACAGCACCTTCAGCTGCACGCCCACCTGAGCACCACGAACGGATGATCCCGGCTTATTTCAACCAGCCGGCAATACGTCCAACGGCCTCGGCAATGTCAGATACGGAACCCGCATAGGAAATGCGCAGCGCCCTGTGGCCTTCCTCTGGATCAAAATCCATGCCTGGAGTCGTCGCCACATCGATTTCCGCCAGCATGCGCCTGGCGAAATCCATACTGTCGTTGGAAAAGCGGCTGGTATCGACATAGGCGTAAAAAGCGCCATCCATCGGGGACGCCAGCGGCAGGCCTATCTCCGGCAGGCGCGCCATCAGGAAATCGCGGTTGGTGCGATAGCTTTCCCGGTAGACATCCAGTTCCTCCGCCGCCGAAAAGGCTGCCGTCGCCGCAAGCTGCGACAGTTCAGGCGCGGAAATATAAAGGCTCTGGGCCAGACATTCGACGGGACGGACCAGATTCTCGGGCAGCACCATCCAACCGATGCGCCAGCCCGTCATGCAATAATATTTGGAGAAGGAGTTGATGATCACGGCATTGTCGGTGATTTCGAGCGCGCTCGTCTCTTCCCCGACAAAGGTGAGGCCGTGATAGATCTCGTCGGAAATGAAAGCCATGTCGCGGCTTTCGCAATAGCTGGCCAGCCGCCTCAAAGCCTCGCGGCCGGTAACGGTGCCGGTCGGATTGGCCGGGCTTGCCAGAAGCACGCCCTTCAGCTTGCAGCCGGCCTTTGTCTCCGCCCGCTCCAGACTTGCCGGCGTCAGCGTATAACCCGTTTCGGCCGTGACCGGCACTTCCACGACGTTGAGGCCGAGAGCTTTCAAAATATTGCGATAGGCAGGATAGCCGGGCCTTGCGATAGCGACATAATCGCCCGCATCGAAAAGGCTCAAAAAGGCGAGGTTGAAGGCCGCAGATGAGCCAGTGGTCACGGCGATGCGGGCGGGATCGATGGCGACCTGGTGGCGCAGCCGATAATGGCCGGCGATCGCCTCCCGCAACTCACGCAGGCCGAGCGCATCGGTATAACCGATCCGCCCATGCTTCAGCGCAACCTCAGCCGCCGCAAGCGAGGCTTTCGGTGCAGGATGGGAGGGCTGACCGACCGCCATGGAAATGACGGGGCGGCCCGCCTGCCTGCGCCTGTTCGCTTCCGCCAGAATGTCCATGGCGTGAAAGGGTTCGACGGCGCTCCGCTTCGAGATCGTTATCAAGGGCATGCTCTTTCCTGAACCGTATTTCAGAGACTTGCCGCAGAATCACAATCTTCACAATCATGCGATCATAATGCGGACAAGTATTTTTGCCGTATGGCATTTGGCTTAAAGTAAGGTAATTGCCTTCATAAGA
Source organism: Agrobacterium sp. ST15.16.055 (assembly GCF_027956555.1). Taxonomy (NCBI): domain Bacteria; kingdom Pseudomonadati; phylum Pseudomonadota; class Alphaproteobacteria; order Hyphomicrobiales; family Rhizobiaceae; genus Agrobacterium; species Agrobacterium sp. ST15.16.055. The sequence continues at coordinate 65,246 of NZ_JAQKGN010000005.1, read as the reverse complement.
TTTCAAGAGGCTCCGGCCGCAAAGAATGAGGACCGATATGGCGCATTTTCTCCGTTCCACCCTTCTTGCCAGCGTGACGGCCCTTTCAACGGTATTCGCCTCCCTGCCCGCCCATGCGCTCGACGAGCAGCAGAAGAAGGAAATGGGCGAGTTCATCAAGCAATATCTGATCGAGAACCCGGAAATCATGCTCGAGGTTCAGGATGCGCTTGAGCGCAAACAATATGCGGCGCGCAACGCCAAGGCGGCGGAAGCCGTTGCCGACAACAAGAAGACCATCTTCGAATCAGAATACGATCTGGCGCTCGGCAACCCGGATGGCGATGTGACGCTGGTCGAGTTCTTCGACTATAATTGCGGTTACTGCAAACGCGCCATGGGCGATATGGACGCGATTTTGGAGGGCGACAAGAAGGTGCGCGTCGTCCTCAAGGAATTCCCGATCCTCGGACCGGAATCGGTTGCGGCCCACCGAGTCTCCAACGCCGTGAAGCTGCTTGCTCCGGCCAAATACGCAGAATTCCAGCGCACCCTGCTTGGTGGTCGCGGACGGGCGAATGAGGACAGCGCCATGGAAGTCGCGACCTCGCTCGGCCTCAAGGAAGCAGACATCCGCAAGTCGATGGCGGAAAACCCGAATGATGCGCAGGTGCAGGAAACCTACAAGCTGGCCAACAGCCTCGGCATCACCGGAACGCCGTCCTATATCGTCGGCGACGAGGCGGTTTTCGGTGCGGTCGGCGCCGACCCTCTGAAGGAAAAAATCGCCAATATGCGCAGCTGTGGAAAAGCCACCTGCTCCTGATTGCTAAAAAAGCCACTGCATTCCCTGTGAGATGCCTGCCCAGCGGCCGGTTTAGGGCTTGCGGGGGCTTTTCCTTGACGGCTGCGCAGTCTATAGGTGTCGCTGATTTTCTTATGGAAACGTGAATGAGCAACATCATCATCGTCATCAACGGCCCCAATCTCAACATGCTGGGAAAAAGGGAACCGGGTATCTATGGTGGCAAGACGCTGAAGGACATCGAGAATGATTGCCTTCAAGCCGGTGCCGATCTCGGTTTCGCAGTGGAATTCCGCCAGTCGAACCACGAAGGCGTGCTGGTGGACTGGTTGCAGGAGGCGGGTGAGCGGGCGGCTGGCGTCGTCATCAATCCCGGCGCCTACAGCCACACATCCATCGCGTTGCATGACGCCATTCGCGCGATTTCCACGCCCGTCGTGGAAGTGCACATTTCCAACATCCACGCCCGCGAAGAGTTCCGTCACAAATCGATGGTATCACCCGCGGCTAAGGGCATGGTCTGCGGTTTCGGACCATATGGATACATCATGGCGCTTCACGCGCTGAAAAACATCACGGCATAAAAAGAAACAAAGAATAGGGTTTGTCATGTCTGAAAAGAAACAGGGTATCGACAAGGAACTGATCCGCGAACTCGCGAATATCCTCAACGATACCGACCTTTCGGAAATCGAAGTGGAGCAGGACGACCTGCGCATCCGCGTTTCCCGCGCCGCTCCCGCCGCCACGGTCTATGCCGCAGCGCCTGCTCCTTATGCGCCCGCACCGGCGGCAGCCCCCCTTGCTGCGCCGGCCGCAGCCGCGCCGGCAGCCTCTGCGTCCTCCGCAGCACCTGCCCGAAACCCGGCCAACACCGTGTCCTCGCCGATGGTCGGCACGGTCTATCTTTCGCCTGCCCCGGGCGCACGTCCCTTCATCGAAGTGGGTGCAACGGTCAAGGAAGGCCAGACCATCCTCATCGTCGAAGCCATGAAGACCATGAACCAGATTCCGGCTCCCAAGTCCGGCAAGGTCGTGGAAATCATCGTCAACGACGCTCAGCCTGTGGAGTATGGCGAAGCCCTCGTGGTCATCGAATAAAGGCGGTTCAGCATGGTTTCGAAGATCCTCATAGCCAACCGCGGCGAGATTGCGCTACGTGTCCTGCGCGCCGCCAAGGAGCTTGGCATTCCGACGGTGGCCGTGCATTCCACGGCCGACGCGGATGCCATGCATGTGCGCCTTGCCGACGAGAGCGTCTGCATCGGCCCGCCGCCTTCGCGTGACAGCTACCTCAACATCCACCAGATCGTTGCGGCCTGCGAAATCACCGGGGCGGACGCCGTTCATCCCGGTTACGGCTTCCTGTCGGAAAATGCAAAGTTCGCCGATATTCTCGACGCGCACGGCATCACCTTCATCGGACCGACCGCCGAACATATCCGCATCATGGGCGACAAGATCACCGCCAAGCAGACGGCGATGGAGCTTGGTATTCCCGTTGTTCCCGGCTCCGACGGCGAAGTGAAGCCTGAAAACGCCCTTGAGATCGCTCGCGAAATAGGCTTTCCCGTCCTCATCAAGGCGACGGCGGGCGGCGGCGGTCGCGGCATGAAGGTGGCGAAGACCGAAGCCGATCTGGAAGAGGCCGTTGCGACGGCCCGCTCCGAAGCGGCGGCAGCCTTCGGCAACGACGCGGTCTACATGGAAAAATACCTCGGCAAGCCGCGCCATATCGAAGTGCAGGTGTTCGGCGATGGCGAAGGTAATGCCGTTCACCTTGGCGAACGCGATTGCTCGTTGCAGCGCCGTCACCAGAAGGTGCTGGAAGAAGCCAATTCGCCGGCTCTGACCGTCGAACAGCGCATGAAGATCGGCGAAATTTGCGCGAGCGCCATGCGCAAGCTGAAATATCGCGGCGCCGGCACCATCGAGTTCCTGTATGAAAACGGCGAGTTCTATTTCATCGAAATGAATACCCGTCTGCAGGTGGAGCATCCGGTAACGGAAGCGATTACCGGCATGGATCTCGTGCAGGAACAGATCAGGGTCGCTTCAGGCCAGGGCCTGTCGGTCACGCAGGCGGATATCGAATTCCATGGCCACGCCATCGAATGCCGAATCAATGCCGAAGACCCGCGCACCTTCGTTCCCTCACCGGGCACGCTGACCTATTTCCACACGCCGGGCGGTCTTGGTGTTCGCGTCGATTCCGGTGCATATCAGGGCTACAAGATCCCGCCCTATTACGACAGCATGATCGGCAAGCTCATCGTTCACGGCCGCGACCGTGACGAGTGCATTCGCCGCCTGCGTCGCGCGCTGGATGAGTTCGTCGTCGACGGCATCAAGACAACACTGCCGCTTTTCCAGGATCTTCTGCAGAACGAAGATATTCTGAACGGCGATTACGATATTCACTGGCTGGAAAAATATCTGGCCGGTGACGCGTCTCACTAAGACGATATGGCTGGGCGGCGCAGCAGAAATAACGACATAACGGTCGATATTCTGCTGCGCGCCTATTCAGCCGGCCTGTTTCCCATGGCCGATTCGGCCGATGATCCGGAACTGTTCTGGGTCGAGCCGGAAATTCGCGGCATCATTCCCCTCCATAGTTTTCACGTTTCCAAAAGCCTCGCCAAAGCGATGCGCAGGAAGCCGTTCGAGATTCGCTTTAACACCGCTTTCGAAGCGGTGATGGCTGGATGCGCGGCGGAAGCGCCGGACAGACCGAGCACCTGGATCAACGCCGTCATCCGCAGGCTCTATAGCGAGTTGCACCAGATCGGCCACGCCCATAGTGTCGAAGCGTGGGAAGGCGAGGAACTTGTCGGCGGGCTTTACGGCGTCTCGCTGGGCGCCGCCTTCTTCGGCGAGAGCATGTTTTCCCGCCGCACCAATGCATCGAAGATTTGCCTCGTGCATCTGGTGGAGCGCTTGCGACAGCAGGGTTTCACCCTGCTCGACACGCAATTTACGACAGAGCACCTCAAGACGTTCGGCGCGATTGACGTACCGAAGCAGGATTATACGAAAATGCTCGACCTTGCCGTCAACCGGCCCAGTCTGCAATTTTGAAGACTTTACGTAAGGTTATCTGCTTGCCGTAGAGGGAGCAGGAACGTCAGAATCCTGCTTGCAGCCCGTCAGCCACACGTCGTAGATCGGGTGTTCCACAGCGTTGAGGCCGGGACTGTCGGCGAACATCCAGCCCGTGAAAATTCGCTTGATCTTGCGGTCGAGCGTGATTTCATCGACCTCGACAAAAGCGTCGATCTTCTGGGCTTCCGTCTGGTCGCGGGAATAACAGACTTTCGGCGTCACCTGAAGCGCGCCGAACTGCACGGTCTCATCGATATAGACATCGAAAGACGTGATGCGGCCGGTGATCTTGTCGATGCCGGAAAACACCGCCACACGGTTTTCGAGACGGGCGGCGGAGACGGGTGATACGAGGAGAACAGCAGAGACCGCTGCAAACAGCGAGACTGTCAGCGCACGCAAAGAACGATCCCGCGTGATTTTCCTCATACGATATGTCTCCAAATATTTGCCTGTGTCGAACCGCCGACCGGATCAACGCCTAAGGGCGGAATGTGGCAAAAACCGGTGAGGGCGGATACAAGCGCGGTGTTTTGCACAACACCGCGCATCACAAGTTGCTTAGTTGCCGGGGTTCCAGGCGTCGTAGTCGCCGGTTACGCGCGGGCGCTCGCCGGCCACAGCCAGCGACCCCTGCGGGCGATAGGCATTGGACGAACCGGTGAGGTTGGGCTGGTGCGGCTTTTGCCAGTCACGCGCAACGTAGCTTTCCTGGCTCGGCGGCACGTCGGTGCGGTAATGCATCCAGCCATGCCAGCCGGGCGGAATGGCCGAGGCCTCAGCATAACCATTGTAGATCACCCAGCGGCGCGGCATGCCCCAGGAGGTGGTGCCGCCTTCGTAATAGGTATTGCCCAACTCGTCCTGTCCTACCTTCTTGCCGAAGCGCCAGGTGTGAAACCGCGTTCCGATCGTCTGGCCGTTCCACCAGGTGAAGATTTGCGTCAGGAGAGTCTTCATTCTACGTTCCTCGGGCTTGAATGCGCCGCAGCGATTTTCCGTGCACGGCACAAGACATGCTTATGCCGCCCCTCACGGCAATTGTCCAGCATTTCGAGATATATCCGCGCTATTTCAGCTTCATCCTGAAGCCCAGATGCCGCTTCTCGAAACCGAGCCGCTCGTAAAAGCGATGCGCGTCTAGCCGGGCCATGTTGGAGGTGAGCTGCGCGGCTTTCAGACCCTGACGGCGGGCTTCTTCCAGGCAAAAATTGATCATCACCGCACCGATGCCGCGACCGCGCATATCGGCCCGCGTCTGCACTGCCTCGATCACCATGGACTTCGCCCCTCGCCCGACGAGCTTGGTGAGGATCGCCGTCTGGAAGGTGCCGACCACCTCGCCATCCAGTTCAGCGACATAAAGCGTTTCGCTCGGCGACGCCTTGATGGCCCGGAAGGCGGCGAGATAATCGGGCTGCGCCGATTCGTCTGCCGTATCGCCGTGGCCCCCGATCTCGTCGGCGGCAAATATGGCGGCAAGCGCCGGCACATCGTTTTCGCGCGCCGTTCGAATTACAAGATTTTCCAAGGTCGCATTCATCGGGTCAGGCTCTTTTCCATAACGATGCCGGGCAGCCCCTCGATGCCAGCCATGCGCTCGATTCGGTCCACCTCGACAAATCCGACGCCTTCATAAAAGGCGATTGCGACAGTATTTTTAGGTTCGACTTCCAGCCGCATGATTTCCGCATCCGGAAAGCAGGTTTCAAGCTCCGCGAAGAGGTCGCGGCCGACACCCTGCCGCTGAAGATCGGGCGCCACATAAAGCTGGTGCAGCAGGGCGGTCTTCGCCATCTTGGTGGACATCGAGCCATAGGCCATGCCGCCGATCCGCTTGCCGTCATCGGCCACCAGAAACTCGCCGCCCTTTTTCTCGACCCGGTCCTTCATGGCCTGCGGCGAATGCCATGCGGCAATCAGCTCGTTCACCTTGTCCGCGCCGTAGATCGCGTCATAGGTGGCGTGCCATGTCGTGGCCAGCAACGTGCGTACGGGCTCGATATCTCGCAGACCTGCCGTGCGGATGAAAAACATGATTTGGCTCCGTCTCAGAATAGAAAAAGCCGGGCGTTGATCCCGGCAGAAGTGATGTCAGTCCTTCGTACTCGACGTCATCCTCGGGCTTGTCCCGAGGATCTGAGCACGTTTGACCTTGTGGGTCGTTAGATCCTCGGGACAAGCCCGAGGATGACGGATGAGAGCTGTCGGCCTCAATGCTTCTACGGCAAGAGGCAGCCTCCGCTTACTCGTCTTCAATGCCAAGCTTGGCCTTGACCAGCGCCTGCACCGCCTGCGGGTTGGCCTTGCCGCCCGTCGCCTTCATGACCTGACCGACGAACCAGCCGGCGAGCGTTGGCTTCGCCTTGACCTTCTCGACCTGGTCCGGGTTAGCGGCGATGATTTCATCGACGGCCTTTTCGATGGCGCCGGTATCGGTCACCTGCTTCATGCCGCGGGCTTCGACGATCTCAGCCGGATTGCCGCCCTCGTTCCAGACGATCTCGAACAGGTCCTTGGCGATCTTGCCAGAAATGGTCTCGGCCTTGATGAGATCGATGATACCGCCGAGCTGTTCTGGCGAAACCGGGGTCGTCTCGATATCCTTGCCCGATTTGTTCAGTGCACCGAGCAGATCGTTGATGACCCAGTTGGCAGCGGCCTTCGCATCGCGACCGGCAGCAACCGCCTCGTAATAATCGGCAATTGCCTTTTCCGAAACGAGGATCGAGGCGTCATAGACCGACAGGCCGAGATCGGCCACGAAACGTGCCTTTTTGTCGTCAGGAAGCTCCGGCAGATCGACCTTCAGCGCCTCAACGAAAGCATCGTCGAATTCAAGCGGCAGCAGATCAGGGTCCGGGAAATAGCGGTAATCATGCGCGTCTTCCTTGGAGCGCATGGACCGCGTCTCGCCCTTGCCGGGATCGAACAGGCGGGTTTCCTGATCGATCACGCCGCCATCTTCCAGAATGGCGATCTGGCGACGCGCCTCATATTCAATGGCCTGACCGACGAAGCGGATGGAGTTGACGTTCTTGATTTCGCAGCGCGTGCCGAAACCTTCGCCGGGACGGCGCACGGAAACGTTGACGTCGGCGCGCATGGAGCCTTCATCCATGTTGCCGTCGCACGTGCCGAGATAACGGACGATGGAGCGCAGCTTGGTGAGGTAACCCTTGGCCTCATCCGAAGAGCGCATATCGGGCTTGGAGACGATTTCCATCAGCGCCACGCCCGAACGGTTGAGGTCCACGAAAGACATGGTCGGGTGCTGGTCGTGCATCGACTTGCCAGCGTCCTGCTCCAGATGCAGGCGCTCGATGCCGATCTCGATGTCCTCGAAATTGCCCTGACGGTCTGGACCGAGCGAAATGGTGATGGTGCCTTCACCGACGATCGGGTCCTTGAACTGCGAAATCTGGTAGCCCTGCGGCAAATCCGGATAGAAGTAATTCTTGCGGTCGAAGATCGAACGGTTGTTGATCTTTGCCTTCAGGCCGAGACCGGTACGTACCGCCTGCTTGACGCACTCCTCGTTGATGACGGGCAGCATGCCGGGCATGGCGGCATCGACCAGCGACACGTTGGAGTTCGGCGCATTGCCGAAGGTGGTGGAGGCACCGGAGAACAGCTTGGAATTGGAGAGAACCTGCGCATGCACCTCCATGCCGATCACGATTTCCCAATCGCCGGTGGCGCCGGGAATGAAGCGTTTCGGGTCGGGGGTGCGCACGTCTACAAGGGTCATCTGAAGCTCACGATATACGGGTTCTTTGGCCTTGGTGGGTAGAACAAATGCAGCGCGGGCGCAAGACATGTTGCGCCCTCTCGCCACCGGCCTACGATTTTCGCCAATGCCGGACACGCCTTTTTTACGCTTGCCGGTTTCAAATCACGCTATGGACACGATGACCTTCTGCCTCATCGCCTATATCGGCTTCAATCTCTTCGTTTTCCTTGTCTATTGGTGGGACAAGGAAGCCGCAAGACAGGGCGGATGGCGTATCCGGGAAAGCACGCTGCTCCTGCTTGCTCTCGTCGGCGGCAGCCTGGGGGCCGTGTCGGCCCAACATCTGTTACGGCACAAAACACGCAAGGAGCCGTTCCGCAGTATCCTGCTGTCCATCGTGATATTGCAGAGTGGCCTTCTCGCATCGCTCGCCATCATGCCGGACTGGCCGGTGCGGTTGGCGGTTGCGCTGAAAACGCTGTTTCAGAACCCGGGTCCGTAAAGGCCACTCTCGATCTCGGCCAACTGTTTTTGCAGCCCCACCGATTGCACCTCGCGGTCCAGCTTCGGCGCATAAGAAACGGAAAGCCAGCGCACGCTATAGCCATGGTGGCGGAAAAAGGCGACTGCCGGTTCGTTCTGGGCATGTGTCTCAAGCCGGATGGTCTCGAAGCCCTTGTCCTCTATCAGTCTTTCAATATCTGCAAGCAGACGGCTGCCGACGCCCCTCCGTTGAAAATCGGGATCGATCCAGAAGTCGGAAATAACCTCGTCAAAATGCTCCCGCGCGGCCCACCCTGCAACCGAGCCTCCAAGTTCCGCGACGCGGATGGCAAGCCATGATGAGCGGGTGAAATTGGAAAAGGCGCTGGCCGCATTGTCGTAAAGCGTGGAGGTGATTCCCAGCGCCGCGGTCGCCTGCCGCCACGCCCTGACGCCGATGGCCGCAAGGACTTCCGCTTCCCGCTCATGCGCATTGCGAATGACGATCAAACCGCGCCCTCCTTGGCCGTAAAAATTAAACCATTGCGAGTGTGATTCGGCCAGCGTGCTTTTGCTGGGCAAGCCACCGCCTTGACCCTGCTGGACTTGCCCGCTATCCAAAAGAAGCAAGAACGGAGTTTTTATGTTCGCTCAATCGGAGTCCCGGTAAAGGCCCTGCCCGCAAGTTTCTTGCGCGCCGGGCCAGATGAAACCGAGCCGGCTGCCTTAACGGCACCCGGGTTTGCTTTCACGCGTCCATGTGACGCCGACCGGACTTCCAAAAAATGGACATTTCCCGCGCCGAACAGCGCATTCTTCACCTGCTCGCCCAGGGCGGCAGAATTGAACTCGTTCGAGACGATGCCCGTAAAATCGAAAAAATCTCGCTCTTCACGCGCGAGGGCTGGATTTTCAGCGGCCTCGATCTCCTCACCTTCCGCAAGCTGAAACGGAAGAGAGCGATCGCCTCTTCCGGCGGCAAGCCCTACCGCATCACCACGCGCGGGCTGGAGCTCGTGCGCGGTGAGTTGGACAATCGCTGAAAACAAAACGGGCGGCACTTGATGCCGCCCGTTCTTGTACAAAACTTGGTGGATGGATTCACCACCACTTGGCGGGGGTAAACTTGCCGGCAGCCTGCTCGATGGCATGGGCCGTCTTGAACAATGTCTCTTCCTCGAAAGGCTTGCCGATGAGTTGCAGGCCGAGCGGCAGGCCCTTGCCGTCGAGACCGGCAGGCACCGAGAGGCCCGGAAGGCCGGCCATGTTGACGGTGATGGTGAAAACGTCCTGCAGGTACATCTTCACCGGATCCGAGGCGAGTTCCTCGTCACCCACTGCGAAAGCAGAAGATGGGGTGATGGGCGCTAGGATCGCGTCAACGCCCTCATGGAAGACGTTTTCGAAGTCGCGCTTGATGAGCGTGCGGACCTTCTGCGCCTTCAGGTAATAGGCGTCGTAATAACCGGCCGACAGCACATAGGTGCCGACCATGATGCGGCGCTGCACTTCCTTGCCGAAACCGGCAGCGCGGCTTTTTTCGTACATGTCGGCAATGTCCTTGCCATCGACGCGCAGGCCGTAGCGGACACCGTCATAACGGGCAAGGTTGGACGAGGCTTCCGCCGGTGCGACGATGTAATAGGCGGGAAGCGCGTATTTGGTGTGCGGCAGCGAGATATCGACCACCTCGGCACCGGCATCACGCAGCCATTCCACGCCCTTGGCCCAGAGCTTTTCGATTTCGTCCGGCATGCCGTCAACACGGTATTCCCGGGGGATACCGATCTTCAGGCCCTTCAGCGATTGACCGATGGCCTTTTCGTAATCCGGCACAGGAAGGTCAACAGAAGTCGTGTCCTTGGCGTCAACGCTTGCCATGGTCTTGAGCAGGATTGCGGCGTCGCGTACGTCACGGGCAATCGGTCCTGCCTGGTCGAGCGAGGAAGCATAAGCGACAATGCCGTAACGCGAGCAACGGCCGTAAGTGGGCTTGATGCCGACGGTGCCGGTGAAGGCCGCTGGCTGGCGGATGGAGCCGCCGGTGTCGGTTGCGGTTGCGCCGGCGCACAGATGCGCGGCCACGGCTGCGGCGGAACCGCCAGAAGAGCCGCCGGGCACCAGCTTCTGCTCGGAGCCATTGGCGCGCCAGGGGTTGATGGCGGGGCCGTACCAGGAACTTTCGTTCGACGAGCCCATGGCGAATTCGTCCATGTTGAGCTTGCCGAGCATGACGGCGCCCTGATCCCAGAGGTTCTGGGTGACGGTGGATTCATACTTCGGCTTGAAGCCGTCGAGGATGTGCGAGCAGGCCTGCGTGTGAATGTCGCGCGTGGCAAAAAGGTCCTTCACGCCGAGCGGAACGCCTTCCAGCTCGCCCGCGGCACCGGAGGCGATACGGCCATCAGAGGCCTTTGCCATGTCGCGCGCCTTTTCCGGCGTCGTTGCCACATAGGCGTTCAGCGCGCCGTTGGCCGCATCGATGGCGGAGAGATAGGCGTCGGTCAGCTCTAGGGCGGAGAATTCTTTGCCTTTCAGCTTTGCGCGGGCTTCGGCAATGGTCAGGCTCGTCAGGTCGGTCATGGTCGGCAACGGCTTTCGAAAATCTCGGAAAAATCAGGCGGCAAACGGCGGTCGGGTTATTCGACCACTTTCGGGACCATAAAGAAGTCCCGGTCGGTCGCAGGCGCATTGGCGACAATGTCTTCCGCCTTGTTGCCGTCGGTCACCACGTCGGCGCGCTTTTTCATCTCCACCGGGGTGACTGACGTCATCGGCTCGACGCCGTCGACATTCACTTCCGAAAGCTGCTCCACGAAACCGAGTATGCCGTTCAACTGGCCGAGCATATTCTGCGCTTCATCTTCGGTGACAGCGATACGGGCAAGGCGCGCAACGCGCTTTACGGTGGCGAGATCGACGGACATGGTTTTACTCCGGTAGGAATTTTCCTACCCGCTATAATCACCATGTCCGTCCTTCGCAACGGTAGAAAGCATGTCGTGTCAAACTGCAGAGCGGTTTTGCGGCAACGACATGCTCTCACGCAGCTTCAGAAGGACAGCGTATCGCCGGCCTTCGGCGTTTGGACACGCGCTTGCGCCCCTTCCATGCCGGCCACGAACTTTTCCGGTGTCGGGTCGATGATCGGGAAGGAACCGTAGTGGCAGGGAATGACATTGCCGAAATTGAAGAAGCGCTGGCAGGCGAGCGCCGCGACGGCACCGCCCATGGTGAAGCGGTCACCGATCGGCACGAGGCCGATATCCGGCTGGTGCAGTTCGTTGATGAGTTTCATGTCGGAGAAGATGTCGGTATCACCCATGTGATAGACGGCCGGGCCGTCCTCGAAATGCAGCATCAGGCCATTGGCATTGCCGAGCGAATGAGAGACGCCATCTTCGGTAATCTGGGCGGAGGAATGCAGTGCATTGGTGAAGGTGACGGAAAAGCCGTCGAAATGGACCGTGCCGCCGGTATTGCCCATATCGACCTTGGCGACGCCCTTGGCGGACAGCCAGGCGGCAAGATCGGCATTGGCCAGCACGGTCGCGCCCGTTTCGCGGGCAAGCTGCACGGTATCGCCGACATGGTCACCATGGCCATGCGTGAGGAGAATATGGGTGATGCCTTCGGCCGCCGACTTCGCATCCTGCCCGGCAAAACCGGGATTGCCGGTGAAGAACGGATCGATGAGGATCTTCGCGCTGCCGTTTTCAAGGCGGAAGGCGGAATGGCCGAGCCAGGTGATTTTCATGGGAAGTTCTCCTTTGTATTGCCGGTATAGTATGACATAGGACGGCCTGAACAACCGCACTACCAATATTTAAGAGAGGCGACCATGGCCGCAAATGATGACGAGTACGTGTATGACGAGGCGACCGGTGAATGGCGACCCGCTTCCGAACTGGCTGCAGAAGCGGCGCGTGCGAATGAAGTACGCGATGCGGCGGGCAATGTGCTTGAAGATGGCGATTCCGTCACCCTGATCAAGGATTTGAAGGTCAAGGGCACCAGTACGGTCATCAAGCAGGGCACCGTCATCAAGTCGATCCGCCTGACCGACAATCCCGAAGAGATCGATTGCAGGCATGATGCGGTCAAGGGTCTGGTGCTGCGCACCGAATTCGTCCGGAAGCGGTAAGGACAGCGCGAGACATGGCGACACTCACCATTGAGGAACTGGCGCAGGTGCTTCAGCCCAGCCAGGCTATTGCCGGCCTAGACCTCGGTACGAAGACAATAGGGCTTGCCATGTCGGATCTGTCACGGCGTTTTGCGACACCGCGCCCGGTGTTGAAGCGTGTAAAATTCACACAGGACGCCCAGGTGCTGCTGGCCTTCGCTGAAAAGGAAAAGGTCGCCGCCTTCATTATCGGCCTGCCGATGAACATGGACGGCTCCGCCGGACCCCGCGTGCAGGCAACCCGCGCCTTCGTGCGCACCATGGGCGAAAAAACCGCCCTGCCCTTCGTTTACTGGGATGAGCGGCTTTCAACCGTTGCGGCAGAGCGCGCGCTTCTGGAAATGGATGTCTCACGCGCCAAGCGCGCCGAACGCATCGATTCAGCCGCCGCAAGCTTTATTCTTCAGGGCGCGCTGGACAGGCTTTCCGCACTCACCCGCGCCGCCGACTGACGGCCCTGCCACCAGGCAGCAATCTGCTTTCTTTTGCGAAATGCGAGAATTGCAAAAACGATCAGGCTGTCGACCGCGATGGCGCGCGCCACCAGCGGCGGCAGGCTTTCCGGCGGAAGACCGAGAATATTGCCGTAAATCTCGAACACAAGATCATGGGTCTGACGCGTCAGCATGTAGAAGCCGAAGCTCATGTCGTAATAGGAGAGCCAGTACCAGCTGCCCAGCAATGCGACGGGACCGGCCCATAGGATAAGAAACCACTTCATGCCGCCTGCCCCCGTATAAACATCGTATCGGGAAAGCCGGCAAGCACCGCCCAGCGCACCGCAGCCATCAGGCAGAGGTTCAGCGCCGGCGCGTCGATATCCAACGGCAGCATCACAAAAAACGTCATCATGACGCCTAAAGCTGTCCAGCGGCTCACTTGCGGCTCCCTTATGCGCAGTCATTGCGCATGGTTAACATTTCGTTAATCCACACTGGACCGGCAGCCAGGGCGAGGCAAATGAAAGCTGTTATTATGGTTAATGGCGGTCGGGCGAGTTGTGGAAAAGAATGTGTTCCTGTGAACGGACGGAAGCACCGGGCGGTTGCGCGCCCGGTGAAAACATGGCTGATTTTTCGTTAATTTCGGGCTTGCCTCGGCTGTTCCCATCAGCTCCGGCAACGCGTGTCAGCCGTAAACGCCGCGCACCAGTCTTTTGACGGCGGTGGTGATCTTGTCCCAGTCCCGATCTGATTTGAGCGGCACGCCAGCGAACTGACCGCTGGTGGCAGCAGAAATGACGAGGTGCTGAATTGCGGCGAACAGGACAGCATTGACGGCGGCGGTATCCACACCCTTCGGCGCAGCGAGCGAGCCTCGCATGCGCTCCAGCCATTTGCCCAGCGACTTGGCGCGGGCTTCGGCCAGTTGACGCACCTGCGGTGACCCGTCAGACACTTCCCAGGCGATGATCTTGCAAACGAGAGCATCGCTGCGCAGCGCATCCATGAAATAAAGCGCCAGCTTTTCCATGAGATCGCCATAGGTCAGCAGAAACATGCCGCCAGTGTCTTCGGGAATGCGATCTTTCACCCAGGAACCGAGATCCTCGCCGATCGCCTCGATCAGACCATCAAGGCCGCCGAAATACCGATAGATGAGCTGCTTGTCGCAGCCGGCGCGGCGGGCAACGGCGTTGATGCCGAAGCCTTGAAACCCCTCTTCGGCAAGCAGCGACCGTGCCGCATTAAAAATCGCCTTCTCGGTCTGAGCGCGATCCTTGATGCGCTTTTCCGGTCTGTCGGCTGAAATCGCCTCTGCGGTCGCCAGCATGATTCCCTACCCGTTTTCTGAAAGGCCTCTCTCAACGGGTTAACAAAGCGTGTGCGGAAGAACAACGTGGCGGGATGGATGGTGAGAAGGTTCCTGTGGATGACGAGTCCGCCATACCGTTTTCGGCACAGGACAGGGACGCCTCCAGACATTCTTAGGAGGTATCACCATAGTCGGCCGGAAGATGACGTTCGATTTCCATCGAATCATGAAGAACGCGACCGACGCCCACCAAACCGGGTCGTAGTGCACGATAAAGTAACAAATGTCTCGGGGTTTTAACGAGACCTGTTTCGCTTTTTGCCCGCTCACGACTATAACGAAGGTGATAACAGCGCACGTCATCACCAAGTTCAGCGCGAATAGTCGTGCCGGCACGCAGGGGATCGCGAGCAACATCACGCAACGCAGTTGCTAGCAACTTTTCGTAGCGTTTTCTCGCTGCAACTCCAAATGTCGCGTGGGTCCATCCAAGGATTTCGATGATGTCCGATTGTGCGGCGTCGGACAGACGATATGTCGTCATCCGTCGTCGGACTTGCCGAGCTGCACTTCAGCCTCGCGCCCAAAAGCGGAAATGAAATCGTCAAGGTCATCATCCGAAACATCAGTATAACGTCCCTGGTCAAGGTCGGCGAATCCCTGTTGCGCCGCTACCTTCAAGGCCTCCACTCTGGCTGCCTCGAGGCGCTCCCGCCTCTCAATTAACCGCAAGCCTTCACGTAGCACTTCACTGGCGTTTTGATAGCGGCCGGATTTGACGAGCTCGTCTATAATCTCTTCGTGATGCTGTGTCAGGACGACGTTACGCGTTGGCATCGGAGACTCCACCGGACTTCATTTATGCCTATCCATACCATCGATTGGCATAATCTGCCAATCTCACTCCAGCGCCATCCCAAACCAGACACTACCCGGCGTTTCGTGGCTTTCGAGGCGTTTGAACCCACGGGTTTCCCAGAAGCGCATGCCCGCATGGTTGCGTTCGCTGGCGCCGAGGTGGATGCCGTAGACGTTGTTCTGTCTAGCCATATCGAGCCAGCGCGACAGAAGCCGGGTGCCGCCGCCCTTGCCCTGTGTACGCGGCAGGAGGTTCATGTGGATATGCGCCGGAAACGGATCGGTGAGCCAGGCGGGCGTGCGGCGCGGATGGTGGATGAACTGGGCGCGACGCTGGTCGGCGTCCCATGTCCGCTGGTCACCGCCGGGATCGGGGTAAAGGCTGCGCAGATGCGGCCACCATTCCCGCTCCAGCCGCTCTTCGTGCATCGCCGTATCGAGTGCGCCGACGATATAACCGCACACACCTTCCTCATCCTCCGCCACGAAAACGGCATCGGGCCAGAGATGCAGATAGGGCACGGAATAGATATGCCCGACCATGCGGCCATCCTTGTAAAGGGCGGCGGCGTCCTGCCCGGCATCGCCGGTGGCGAGGCTTATGGCGTAGAGCGCGTCTTCATCCTCGGCGCGGGCGGAACGGAAGGTCAGCATTGGCAGCCGCCTTCCCTTGCCGCGCATCGACGCGCGAGGACATCATGACAGATAAGAACACGCCTCACGCCATTGCTATTTTTCAAATCCGAGACCCCTCCCGCCGGGACTGCAAAACCTTCATCCGCATGCATCGGTCAAGATGCAGGCGGATAAAGAAGATCGATTATATAATTCGGATCGAAGCGGGAATCGAGCATGCCGTAAGTGTGCCGCCAGCCGCCAGCCAGGCGGGTCTCGAGGAAGGCATCGGCGATCTTGCCGGCGCCAAGGCGGCAAAGCTCGGCGGCAGCCGCCGCGAGTGCAAACTGCTCCACCAGCAGGCGGGCCGCACCCTCGTCACGCTCGGCAAGGGCGATCGCGGCGCGCAGCACGTCGGTGGTCTTCTTGCCGGCCGCTCCAAGATCGCGCTCCAGCGTCTGGAAGACGAGATCGAACAGGTCCTTGCCGCGCTGGAGAACCCGCAGCACATCCAGCGCCATGACGTTGCCGGAACCTTCCCAGATGGCGTTGACGGGCGCTTCGCGGTAGTGGCGGGCAATCGGCCGCTCTTCCACGTAACCATTGCCGCCAAGGCACTCCATGGCCTCATAGATAAGCGCCGGCGCGATCTTGCAGCACCAGTATTTCACGATGGGCGTCATCACCCGCGCATAGGCGGCCTCAGCCGGATTGTTACGGGCGGCGTCGAATGCCGTCGCCAGCCTGAAGGAGAGAGCAGTGGCCGCCGCCACATCCAGCGCCATGTCGGCGAGAACGCGCGTCATGATCGGTTGCGTGACCAGCATCTTGCCGAAAACAGAACGGCCGCGGGCATAGTGCACGGCTTCGGCAAGCGAGGCGCGCATCATGCCGGCCGATGCGAGCGCGCAGTCGAGCCGCGTCAGCGTCACCATGTCGAGAATGGTGCGAATACCACTGCCGGGATCGCCCAGCAGATAACCGAAGGCATCGGTGAATTCGACTTCGGCGGAGGCGTTGGAGCGGTTGCCGAGCTTGTCCTTCAGGCGCTGGAAATGCAGGCCGTTCTTCGAACCGTCTTCGAGATAACGCGGCACGAGGAAGCAGCCCATGCCGTCGCCCATCTGGGCGAGCATGACGAAACCGTCGCTCATCGGCGCAGAAAGGAACCATTTGTGACCGGACAGGCGATAGATTCCCTCGCCCACTCGCTCCGCCGTGGTGCGGTTGGCGCGCACATCCGTGCCGCCCTGCTTTTCCGTCATGCCCATGCCAATGGTGACGGCGGTTTTCTGCAGGGCCGGCTTCTGCGAGCTGTCATATTTGCGCGAGAGTATCTTCGGCGCCCATTCCTTCTGCACGCGCGGCGAGGCCATGATGGCGGCGACGGAAGCGCTGGTCATGGTCAGCGGGCAGAGATGCCCCGCCTCCAGCTGCGAGGTCAGATAGAATTTCGTGGCGCGGGCCTTGTGCTCATTGCCGCGCGTATCGGGAGAATTTTCCCAGACGCTGGAATGCAGGCCGGACGACATGGAACGGCGCATCAGCGCGTGCCAGGCGGGGTGGAATTCCACCTGATCCAGACGCTCGCCGCGCGGACCGTGTGTATGCAGCTGCGGCACGCCCTGATTGGCCATGCGCGCCAGTTCCTGCGCCTCATGCGACGTGACATAGCGGCCGAGCTGGTCGTACTCGTCCCTCAGATTGCGCGACAGGCCGGAGGTGAGGTCGACGATCAGCGGATCGGAACGATAGGCGTTGATACCGGACCAGAGGTTTGGCTGGTTCAGTTCGGCGAGCGTTTCTTCTATCCGGGAATTCTGGGTCATCCGCTGCTTCTAGCTGTTTTGTACTGGCGTTGCATAGTGGGGTGATATTGCATAATTCCACCCGCAGGAAGCGATTGGGACGATTAAACCGCCGCTATCAGCAATTTTCGGGAATGACCCTGATCTAGGTATCCGACCCGACGAATGCCAGACACGTTTCCGGCAAGACCGGCGGCAACGTCCGAAACAGCCCTGAGCGGCGGCGCGCAGAGATTGCGGCCACGACTGACGTGGCATGACAGATAAAGCATTCCCCAAAATCCGCAGCCAGATGTGGAACCCACGACGGGCTTTTTCGGTTGGCGACTTGATGAACGGCTGCACAGGGAGGGAACCATGGAGGCCAGCGCAAGAAAGCTTTTCGAGCGATATGAGCGATTTTTCAACAAGTCTCTTGAGGGTGACATGGATGTGGAGGAGATAGCCGAGCTCTACGCCTCCGACTTCATCGCCGCATCCCCCGCCGGGGTGATGACCGGAAAGAACGATGACCACTTAAAGCAGGTCATGATGAAGGGTTACGAGCGCTATCGGATGATCGGAACGAAGGAGATGCGGATACGCAATCTCCGTATCTCGCCCATCGATGAACATCATTGTGTGGCACATGTCGCCTGGACTGCGACCTTTGCCCGTAAGCGGCAACCGGATGTCGCAATCGATTTCGATGTTCACTACTTCGTCCAGAGGCTGGATGGAACACCGAAGGTTTTCGGTTGGGCGTCAGGCGACGAACAGGCTCTTTTGAAAGAACACGGTATCGTCTGATGTCTGTTCCTTCCGTCTTAGGACCCTTTGCCCTCGAGGATTGGGGAAACATCGCCATGTTTTCATTTCAGGAGTTGCGGGCGCTTGCCCCGCGACCATGCAGTCTCTATAGAGCGCAGGACCGAATTCCGCCGCACTCCTGAGGCGTGTTCACAGCGAAGGGGAGCGCGCGGATCAGCATTCGGGCGTTCCGGGCATTTTCACGGGAAAATGCGACGCCCGTCAGGAGGCAAACCGCATGGTCTTCTTCCCCCATCGCCATCTCCTCGGCATCAAGGGGCTTTCCCATCAGGATATCACCCTGCTTCTCGACAAGGCCGACGAGGCGGTAAAAATCAGCCGCCAGCGCGAGAAGAAGACCTCGACGCTCCGGGGGCTGACGCAGATCAACCTGTTCTTCGAAGCCTCGACGCGGACACAATCTTCCTTCGAGCTGGCCGGAAAGCGCCTCGGCGCCGATGTGATGAACATGTCGGTCGGCAATTCCTCGGTAAAGAAGGGCGAAACGCTGATCGATACGGCAATGACGCTGAACGCCATGCGCCCGGATGTGCTGGTGGTTCGCCATTCGTCGGCCGGTGCGGCCGCGCTTCTCGCGCAAAAGGTCGCCTGCTCCGTGGTCAATGCCGGAGACGGCCAGCATGAGCACCCGACACAGGCGCTTCTCGACGCGCTGACCATCCGCCGCGCCAAGGGCGAGCTTTCGGGTATCACAGTGGCAATCTGCGGCGATGTGCTGCATTCGCGCGTTGCCCGCTCCAACATCATCCTGCTCAACCAGATGGGTGCGCGAGTGCGCGTCGTTGCCCCCGCCACGCTGCTTCCCTCCGGCATTCGCGACATGAGCGTGGAGGTTTTCCACGACATGAAGGAAGGATTGAAGGACGCCGATGTGGTGATGATGCTGCGCCTTCAGCGTGAGCGTATGTCCGGCTCCTTCGTCCCTTCGGTGCGCGAATATTTCCACTATTACGGTCTGGATGCCGAGAAGCTGAAGGCAGCGAAGGAAGATGCGCTGGTCATGCATCCCGGCCCGATGAACCGCGGCGTGGAAATCGCCTCCGAAGTGGCAGATGGTCCGCAGAGCGTCATTGAAAGCCAGGTGGAAATGGGAGTTGCCGTGCGCATGGCTGTCATGGAAACCCTGCTTGTTTCGCAAAATCAAGGTGAGCGCGTATGAGTGCCGCGACCGTTCTCAAGAACCTCCGCATCGTCGATCCTTCCCGCAATCTCGACGAGACCGGCAGCATCGTCATCGGCGCCGATGGCACCATTCTGGCGGCTGGCAAGGACGCACATAATCAGGGCGCTCCGGAAGGGGCGACGGTTCGCGACTACAAGGGTATGCTGGCCGTTCCCGGTTTGGTGGATGCCCGCGTCTTTGTCGGCGAACCCGGCGCCGAGCACCGCGAAACCATCGAATCCGCCTCACGCGCGGCAGCGGCCGGCGGCGTCACCAGCATCATCATGATGCCGGATACCGATCCTGTGATCGATGACATCGCGCTTGTCGAATATGTGAAGAAGACGGCGCGCGACAAGGCAATCGTCAATGTCCATCCCGCAGCCGCTTTGACCAAGGGCCTGCGGGGCGAGGAAATGACCGAGTTCGGCATGTTGAAGGAAGCCGGTGCGGTGGCCTTCACCAATGGCCGCAAGGCGCTTTCCGACACGCTGGTGCTGCGCCGCGCCATGACCTACGCCCGCGAACTCGGCGCGGTGATCGCGCTCGAGACGCGCGACAAATATATCGGTGGCGGCGACATGAACGAGGGGCTTTTCGCGAGCTGGCTCGGCCTGTCAGGCGTTCCCAAGGAAGCCGAGATCATTCCGCTGGAGCGCGACCTGCGCATTGCTGGACTGACGCAGGCGATCTACCACGCCGCCAAGATTTCCGTTCCGGAATCGGCAGAAGCGATCCGCGTTGCGCGGCAGCGGGGCGTGAAGGCCACCTGCGGCATCTCGATCAATCACCTCACGCTCAATGAGAACGATATCGGCGAATACCGCACCTTCTTCAAGCTCTCGCCACCGCTGCGCGCTGAAGACGACCGCAAGGCGATGGTGGAAGCGCTGAAGGACGGCACGATCGATATCATCGTCTCATCGCATGATCCGCAGGATGTCGACACCAAGCGTCTGCCGTTTTCGGATGCGGCGAGCGGCGCGGTGGGGCTCGAAACCATGCTGGCGGCGGCGTTGCGCCTCCATCACAGTGGCGACGTTCCGCTGATGCGGCTGATCGATGCGCTCTCCACCCGCCCAGCCAAGATTTTCGGACTGGATGCAGGAACGCTCAAAGCCGGTGCGAAGGCAGATATCACGCTGATCGACCTCGATGAGCCGTGGCTCGTGGCGAAGGAACAGCTGGTCTCGAAATCCAAGAACACGCCGTTCGAGGATGCCCGTTTCAGCGGCCGCGCTGTCGCCACTTATGTGGCTGGCAAAGCCGTTCATTCCTTGGCATAAGATCACGAACAGAGATCACGCTGACGGCGGGACAGAGGGGACATTGGAATGAGTGCTTTGACTGAGTGGCAGACCGCGCCTGCCCTTCTCGCGCTGGCGGCGCTGCTCGGCTATCTATTGGGCTCCATTCCGTTCGGCCTCCTTCTTACCCGCATGGCCGGTCTGGGCGACGTGCGCAAGATCGGCTCCGGCAATATCGGCGCCACCAACGTGCTGCGTACCGGCAACAAGAAGCTCGCCGCCGCAACCCTTTTGCTCGACGCGCTGAAGGGCACGGCGGCGGTTCTGGTCGCCAATGCGCTCTGGGGTTACGAAGCCTCGCTGGTCGCCGGTTTCTTCGCATTTCTCGGCCACCTGTTTCCCGTGTGGCTGGGCTTCAAGGGCGGCAAGGGTGTGGCCACCTATATCGGCGTTCTTCTAGGCGCGGCTCCCCTCATGATGCTTGCCTTTGCGCTCATCTGGATCGCGACCGCCTTTATCACCCGTTATTCGTCGCTCTCGGCGCTGGTGGCAATGGTGATCGTCCCCGTAGCGCTTTGGGTGCTCGGACCCGAGAAGACGGCGCTTCTCGTGACGCTGCTCAGTGTGATTTCCTGGTTGAAACACCACGAAAATATCAGACGTCTGATTGCGGGCACGGAAAGCAGGATCGGACAGAAGAGCTAAGGTTCACCTTGGGGACATGTCATGCCGAATACGGAAACTACACGGCAGGGCATAGAGCTTTCCGCGCGGCAGCGGGTGGCGTGGCTACGGTTGATCCGCAGCGATAATATCGGTCCCGTGACCTTTCGCGAACTTATCAATCATTTCGGCAGTGCTGAAAAGGCGCTCGATGCCCTGCCCGAACTGTCGCGCCGTGGCGGTTCTTCGCGCAGTCCGCGCATTGCCACCCAGGCGGAAGCGGAAAGCGAGATCGAAACCGCCGATAAATTCGGCGCGCGTTTCGTCGGCATTGGCGAACCGGATTATCCGCCAGCCCTGCGGCAGATGGATGGGGCGCCGCCGCTGATCGCCATGAAGGGATCGGCGGATGCGGCGACAAGAGCCTGCGTCGGCATCGTCGGTTCACGCAACGCCTCCATCAACGGCGCGAAATTCGCCGCCATGCTGGCACGCGACTGTGGGCGGGCCGGTTATACGATTGCATCGGGACTGGCGCGGGGCATCGATGCGGCCGCGCACAGGGCAAGTCTTGCAACCGGCACAGTGGCTATGCTGGCCGGCGGTCTCGACCGCCCCTACCCGCAGGAAAATTTCGGACTTTTGCAGGAAATATACGATCAGGGCGGCGCGACAATCAGCGAAATGCCGTTTGGCTGGGAGCCTCGCGCGCGGGATTTCCCGCGCCGCAATCGGCTGATCGCGGGCGTCTCGCTCGGCGTCGTCATCGTGGAAGCGGCGGAACGTTCGGGTTCATTGATTACGGCGCGGCTTGCAGGTGAAGCCGGACGACTGGTGTTTGCCGTGCCCGGCTCGCCGCTCGACGCGCGCTGTGAAGGCACCAACCGGCTGATCAAGGAAGGCGCCATGCTGACCACGGGTGCAGCCGATATCCTCGACGCACTGCGACCGCTGATGGAGCCGCAATTGCCCTATGACCGCAAGATCGAGGAACCGAGATCCGACACCG
Source organism: Agrobacterium sp. ST15.16.055 (assembly GCF_027956555.1). Taxonomy (NCBI): domain Bacteria; kingdom Pseudomonadati; phylum Pseudomonadota; class Alphaproteobacteria; order Hyphomicrobiales; family Rhizobiaceae; genus Agrobacterium; species Agrobacterium sp. ST15.16.055. The sequence goes on along the minus strand of NZ_JAQKGN010000005.1, from coordinate 43,028 downwards.
AGATGTCACCACCGGGGGACGACGAGCGTAGCATCATCGCCGCCGCTCTCGGTCCCTCGCCTGTGGAAACGGACGATATCATCCGTCACACGGGTTTCTCCGCTGCCACCGTTCACCTGGTGCTGCTGGAGCTTGATATTGCCGGACGTCTAAACCGGCATGCCGGGGGGCGTGTTTCGCTCTTCATCGCGGATTGACAGCTTGCGCCGTCCGCTCTGGATATCGCCGACTTCGACATAGGCCATCTCGATCAGATAACACAGCATGTCGGCGCCTTCCCGGTGCGCTACCTGCCGCAGTTCCGCCAGCATCTGGCGGATGTATGCCAAGCTCTCTCTGGTCCCTTCATTTTCGGCATTATTGTTTGTCGCGTTCGGGACCATATATTTATCCTGGAAATTCAGCCTGAAACGGGAAGCATTAAGTCTGTTCAAATGATGTTGCCCATCATAACCAATTTACCAAAGATTGCAATACAACAATAGATTATCCATAGGTTGCACTCATCTTGAAGCGAGAAAATCGGGCTTGCCTCTTGACCAGCGGGCATTACCTGTCCATGTCGAATTATAAAGAAGGCCAATTGCGGCACCACGCTGCAACCGGGGCCACGTTAACGGACCAGTTCCAGAGAAGAACAATATGAATGTCGTCGTCGTAGAATCTCCTGCCAAAGCCAAGACGATCAATAAGTATCTTGGCTCGGGCTATAAGGTTCTTGCATCCTTTGGCCACGTCAGAGACCTTCCTGCCAAGGACGGATCGGTGCTGCCCGATCAGGATTTCGAAATGTCCTGGGAGGTCGATAGCGCGTCCGCCAAACGCATGAAGGATATTGCCGATGCGGTAAAATCCTCCGACGGCCTTTTTCTCGCAACCGACCCGGATCGCGAAGGCGAAGCCATTTCCTGGCACGTTCTCGATCTCCTGAAGAAGAAGCGTGTGCTTGGCGACAAGCCGGTGAAGCGCGTGGTCTTCAACGCCATCACCAAGAAGGCGGTTCTGGACGCCATGGCCAACCCGCGCGACATCGATGTGCCGCTGGTCGACGCCTATCTCGCCCGCCGTGCGCTGGATTATCTCGTCGGTTTCAACCTCTCCCCGGTCCTGTGGCGCAAGCTGCCCGGCGCGCGTTCCGCCGGCCGCGTCCAGTCGGTGGCGCTGCGCCTCGTCTGCGACCGCGAATCCGAGATTGAGCGTTTCATTTCCGAAGAATACTGGAACATCAGCGCGCTTCTGAAGACACCGCGCGGTGACGAGTTCGAGGCCAAGCTGGTTTCGGCCGATGGCAAGCGCCTGCAAAACCGCTCGATCAAGACCGGAGACGATGCGAACCGGCTGAAGGCGCTGCTGGAAGGCGCGACCTATGTCGTGGATACGGTCGAGGCGAAGCCGGTCAAGCGTAATCCCGGCCCGCCCTTCACCACCTCGACGCTGCAGCAGGCCGCGTCTTCGCGCATGGGCTTTGGCGCATCGCGCACCATGCAGGTGGCGCAGAAGCTTTATGAAGGTATCGATATCGGCGGCGAGACCGTCGGTCTGATCACCTATATGCGTACCGACGGCGTACAGATGGCCCCGGAAGCGATCGATGCCGCCCGAAAGGCCATTGGCGAGCAGTTCGGCGACCGTTATGTGCCGGAAAAGGCGCGCTTTTACTCCACCAAGGCAAAAAACGCCCAGGAAGCGCACGAAGCAATCCGCCCGACCGATTTCAACCGCACGCCGGATCAGGTGAAGCGTTACCTCGATGCCGATCAGTTGCGTCTTTACGATCTGATCTGGAAGCGCGGTATCGCCAGCCAGATGGCGTCGGCAGAAATCGAGCGGACCACAGTGGAAATCCTTGCCACCAATGGCGGCGAGAAGGCTGGCCTGCGCGCCGTTGGCTCTGTCATCCGCTTCGACGGCTTTATCGCCGCCTATACCGACCAGAAGGAAGATGGCGAGCAGAGCGACGATGGTGACGATGAAGGCCGTCTGCCGCCGATCAATGAGCGCGAGAACCTCGCCAAGCAGAAGATCAACGCCAGCCAGCACTTCACCGAACCGCCGCCGCGTTATTCGGAAGCCTCGCTTATCAAGAAGATGGAAGAACTCGGCATCGGCCGTCCTTCCACCTATGCTGCGACGCTGAAGACGCTGAGCGACCGCGAATATATCGTCGTCGACAAGCGCAAGCTGATCCCGCATTCGCGCGGCCGGCTTGTGACGGCTTTCCTCGAAAGCTTCTTTACCAAATACGTCGAATATGATTTCACCGCCGCCCTTGAAGAAAAGCTCGACCGCATCTCCGCCGGCGAGTTGGACTGGAAGCAGGTTCTGCGTGATTTCTGGAAGGATTTCTTCGCCCAGATCGAAGACACCAAGGAACTGCGTGTCACCAACGTTCTGGATGCGCTGAACGAGGTTCTGGCGCCGCTGGTGTTCCCCAAGCGCGAGGATGGCTCCGATCCGCGCATCTGTCAGGTTTGCGGCACCGGCAATCTTTCGCTGAAGCTCGGCAAATACGGCGCTTTCGTCGGTTGCTCCAACTATCCGGAGTGCAACTTTACCCGCCAGCTCACCTCCGATGGCTCGGAAGCCGAAGCTTCCGTGTCCAACGAGCCGAAAGCACTCGGTGCCGATCCGATGACCGGCGAAGAGCTGACGCTTCGGTCTGGCCGTTTCGGACCCTATATCCAGCGCGGCGACGGCAAGGAAGCCAAGCGCTCGTCGCTGCCCAAGGGCTGGAAGCCTGAAGATATCGACCACGAAAAGGCCTTGGCGCTCATCAATCTGCCCCGCGATATCGGCAAGCACCCGGAGACGGCCAAGATGATCTCCGCCGGCCTCGGCCGCTATGGGCCGTTCCTGCTGCATGATGGTTCCTATGCGAACCTTGAAAGCATCGAGGACGTGTTCTCGATCGGTCTCAACCGAGCCGTGACCGTTATTGCCGAAAAGCAGAGCAAGGGACCAGGACGCGGCCGCAGCGGCACGCCGGCTGCTCTCAAGGAACTGGGCGACCATCCCGATGGCGGCGCCATCACCGTCCGCGACGGGCGGTATGGCGCTTACGTCAACTGGGGCAAGGTCAATGCCACCATTCCGAAGGGGCAGGATCCGGCTTCCGTGACGCTGGACGAGGCGCTAGTGCTGATTGCCGAGCGCATTGCCAAGACCGGCACAGGCGGCAAGCCTGCCAAGGCGAAGAAAACCACCGCCAAGAAGGCCGATGGTGAGGCAGCGGCAAAGCCGAAAACCACCAAGGCCAAGGCGGCAACCAAGAGCAAGGCGGCCGCCAAGCCGAAGGCAGCGGCCAAACCCAAGAAGGCAGCAGAGTGAGCAAGGCGCCACGTCAGAGACAGGGTTCCGCCAGTGACGGTTTCGGACGCACCGGGCGCGGCAAGCGGGTGAGCGAAGGTGAAGGCATCATCCATGGCGAGGTGCCTTCCCGCGAAGTGCTGCTGAAATTCATCGCGGACCATCCGCAGCAGGCCTCCAAACGCGAAATCGCCAAGGCTTTCGGGCTGAAGGGCGAAAACCGCATCGTTCTGAAAGCCCTGCTGAAGGAACTCGAAGTCGACGGCATGGTGCACAAGAGCCGCAAGTCGCTGACGCGACCGGGCGGCCTGCCGCCCGTGACGGTTCTCGACATCACCACCCGCGACAAGGACGGCGAATTGATCGGACGCCCGGCGGAATGGCCCGAGGATCTGGGCGCAGCGCCGGCCGTGCTCATCCGCCAGTCCTCGCAGGACCGCGGCAAGAAGGCTCCGGCAGCGGGTCTCGGTGACCGTATTCTGGCGAAAATCTTCCCCTCCAAGGAAAACTCCGGCCCGGCCTATACGGCCCGCGTCGTGAAGCTCATCGACCGTCGCCAGAACGCGCTGCTCGGCGTCTTCAAGGAAGCGCCCGGTGGCGGTGGACGGCTGATGCCGATCGATCGCCGCGGCGAAGAAATGGTGATCGATCCCGATGGCGTCGGCGATGCCAAGGATGGCGATCTGATCGAGGTTGAAACCTCGCGCAACAGCGGCCGTTATGGCCTGACCCGCGCCAAGGTGCTGTCGGTCATCGGCTCGGTGGCCTCGGAAAAGGCGATCTCGATGATCGCGATCCATGCGCACGGCATCCCGCATATCTTCCCGCCGAATGTTCTGGCGGAAGCGGATGCGGCCAAGGCAGCGACCATGTCGCACCGCGAGGACTGGCGCGACCTGCCGCTCATCACCATCGATCCGGCCGACGCCAAGGACCATGACGACGCAGTTTATGCCGAACCTGACCACTCGCCCGACAATCCTGACGGTGTCATCGTCACCGTCGCCATTGCCGATGTCTCCTGGTATGTGCGGCCTGGCGCGCCACTCGACCGCGAGGCGCTGAAGCGCGGCAACTCCGTCTATTTCCCGGATCGGGTCGTACCGATGCTGCCGGAGCGCATTTCCAACGATCTCTGCTCGCTGAAGGAAGGCGTCGATCGCCCTGCCCTTGCGGTGCGCATGACGTTTTCAAAGGAAGGCCGCAAGGCGAGCCACACTTTCCATCGCATCATGATGAAAAGTGCCGCCAAGCTGTCTTACCAGCAGGCGCAAGCCGCAATCGACGGTACGCCTGACGACAAGACCGGCCCGCTGCTGGAACCGATCCTGAAGCCGCTGTGGCACGCCTATGAGGTGATGAAGCGCGGGCGCGACCGCCGCCAACCGCTGGAACTCGATATGCCAGAGCGCAAGATCCAGCTCAGGCCCGACGGCACGGTAGACAAGGTCGTCATTCCCGAACGCCTCGATGCGCACAAGCTGATCGAGGAAATGATGATCCAGGCGAATGTCGCCGCCGCCGAGACGCTGGAAAAGAAGAAGCAGCCGCTGGTCTATCGCGTCCACGATGCGCCCACACTTTCCAAGCAGGAAGTGCTGCGCGAATTCCTCGGCACCATCGGCATTTCCATGGCCAAGGGTGCGGCCATGCGCGCCAATTCCTTCAACGGCATTCTGGCGCGCGCCATCGATACGCCGCACCAGATCATGGTCAACGAGATGGTGCTGCGCAGCCAGAGCCAGGCGATCTACAGCCCCGAAAATATCGGCCATTTCGGCCTCAACCTGATGAAATACGCCCATTTCACCTCACCGATCCGCCGTTACGCCGACCTCATCGTGCATCGCGCGCTGGTGGGCTCGCTTGGCCTCGGTGAAGGCGGCATCACGCCGCAGGAAGAGGCGACACTGGACGATATCGCCGCCGAAATCTCGACCTTCGAGCGCCGCGCCATGGCGGCGGAGCGAGACACGGTCAATCGCCTCATCGCGCATCACCTTTCCGAAAGGGTCGGCGAGGAATTCGAGGGCCGGGTCGGCGGTGTCACCAAGGCGGGACTATTTGTCGCGCTTCCGCAATTTGGCGCTGATGGATTCGTTCCTATATCTACACTTGGAACCGATTATTTCCTGTACGACGAAGCCCATCAGGCCCTCACGGGGGAAAAGACCGGTCTCGGTTATCAGCTTGGTGACACGGTGCAGGTGAGGCTCGCGGAAGCGGTGCCGCTGGCGGGTGCGCTGAGATTCGATATGCTGAGTCCGGGGCGCAAGATGCCGATGGGCGTACGCTCGTTCCATAAGGCCGGACGGCGGACAGCACGGGCTGCCGCCAAGCCCGGAACACGGCCGCCGAGAAGGCGACGATAACAAGGCCGCCTCGGCGGTTGAACGGACGGGAAGGACTTAAGGATGAGTGCACATCGGGGCTCGGAGACCGTTACCTTCGGAGACGACAGCGCCGAACGGCCGCTTGGCCGGTCCATCATGCGCGGCATGGCAAACCGTTGCCCGGCCTGTGGCAGCGGTCGCCTCTTCCGTGCCTGGCTAAAGCCGGTGGATACCTGCGCGGCCTGCGGCGAGGAAATGCACCATCACCGCTCGGACGACCTGCCACCCTATATCTCCATCGTCATCATCGGCCATATCGCGGTCGGCGGCTTCATGATGACCGACATGGTCCTCAACATTCCCATGTGGGCCCATTTCGCCATCTGGGTGCCGATCACCATTCTGGCAGCACTTCTGACGCTGCAACCGATCAAGGGCGGTGTCATCGGCTTGCAATGGGCGCTGAAGATGCACGGATTCGACCGAAAACAACAGAAAGTGCAGATCGACGGCTCTTCTCACTGACGGCGGACGGGACCTTGCACGTGCCTCCGCCTCCCCGGCGCGCCGAAACGACGAACACGCCCATGCGGCCGCGCGACGCCGCCTCCATGATTTTGTTCGACCGGTCCGGCTCGCAACTCAGGGTGTTGATGGGCCGGCGCAGCAGCGCCCATGTCTTCATGCCGGGCGCTTATGTGTTTCCAGGCGGCAAACGCGATCCGCGCGACCATGCGCTGCCCTTTTCGAGCGATCTGCATCCGACCGTTCTCCACAGTCTCACTGCCTCCGCGGCACGGCGGCTCAGCGCCGCCGGCGCAAGAGCGCTGGCGCTTGCCGCAGCGCGCGAGCTTTTCGAGGAAACTGGCGTGGATCTTGGCTTGAACACCAGGGGTCCCGATCTTTCCCGTTTCCGATATGTGGCCCGTGCCATCACCCCGCCCGGCAATGTGCGGCGCTACGACACGCGATTCTTCTGCTGTTATGCAGATGAACTGCACCTCGATATTAGCCTCACACGCGATTCCGACGAACTCTCCGACGTGCAATGGCTTGACATGACAGACCTTTCCAGTCTGAACATGCCGAAAATCACGCGCACGGTTCTCGAAGATGTCACAAAGCTCATGATAGGTGATCCCTCATTGCCCTTTGAAAGCCCCGCGCGGCTCTATGTCACGCGCCACGGCCGGTTCATTCGAGACTTTGTATAAAGGCCGTCATGTCACAAATGAAATGCGAAGAAGCGGACGCCATCCACTGGCCCTCACTGATCGCCGCCATTTCCGCCATCAGTGCGGTCGGCGTCGCCATCGGCCTCGGCCTTCCGCTCCTGTCGATCATCCTTGAGAAGCGCGGCATCTCTTCCACCATGATCGGGGTGAATTCGGCTATGGCCGGCGTCGCGGCGATGATGGCGGCCCCCGTGACCACCAAGATCGCCCATGATTTCGGCGTGGCGCGAACCATGCTGTTCGCAGTCGTCGTTTCGGCACTGAGCGCGCTCGGTTTTTATTTCGCCGAAGCCTTCTGGATGTGGTTTCCGCTGCGAATCGTTTTCCACGGCGCCACCACCACGCTGTTCATTCTTTCCGAATACTGGATCAACATGACGGCGCCGCCCAGGAAGCGCGGCATGGTTCTCGGCATCTACGCCACCGGCCTTGCGGTCGGATTCGCGGTTGGTCCGCTGCTGTTTTCCGTGGTGGGCAGCGAAGGCATATTGCCGTTTCTGGTCGGTGCGGCGATCATCCTGCTCGCCGCGATCCCGATCTTTATGGCGCGCGGCGAAAGCCCGGAGCTGGACGAGCGGCCCAACCACCATTTCGTCCGTTATGTCTGGCTGGTGCCCATGGCGTCCGCGGCGGCCTTCGTCTTCGGTTCGGTGCAGGCCGGCGGCCTTTCGCTGTTTCCGATCTATGCAACGCGGGAAGGCTTCAACGAATCGCAGGCAGCGCTTCTCCTTACCGTGATGGGCATCGGCAATATGGTCTTCCAGATACCGATCGGCCTGCTTTCGGACCGGATGAAGGACCGGCGGACGATGCTGGGGCTGATGGCCTTTGCCGGCGTCTGCGGCACGCTGGCGCTACCTTTCCTGGTGGAAAACTGGCTTCTGGTGGCGGCCCTGTTGCTGTTCTGGGGCGGCCTGGTCTCGGGAATGTATACTGTCGGCCTCACCCATCTCGGATCGCGCCTGAAAGGCGCCGATCTGGTCGCCGCCAATGCCGCCTTCATCTTCTGTTACGCCATTGGCACGATTGCGGGGCCGCAGGCCGTGGGCATTTCCATGGACATTGCCGGAACCGACGGGTTTGCCTGGTCGCTGGCGGTATTTTTCGGGCTTTACGTGGTGCTTTATATCGTCCGTTTTGTTTTCCGGGCGAAACAGGCTTGACTTTTCGGGCGCGATACGTAGTTTCGCGCCAGATTTAGCCGAGGTCAGAAGCGCCTGCGGCTTCTCTTTTGTTTAAAGGCAGGACGACCATGGCGAAAGCTACAACAATCAAGATCAAGCTGCTGTCGACAGCCGACACCGGTACTTTCTACGTCACCACCAAGAACAGCCGTACGTTCACGGACAAGATGACGAAGACGAAGTACGACCCGGTTGTACGCAAGCACGTTGAATTCAAGGAAACCAAGATCAAGTAATTTCTTGATCTGTCTCCGACAAAAGCGCGCCCAACGGGCGCGTTTTTTGTTTGCGCCGAAGGAAGATGCTGCCGCCAGCCTCTTCGCGCCCAGACGCCTTCCAAGGGGCAAGCAAGGCCCCGTCTCCTCTGCTGTCCGGGGAATTGTAGCCGTCAATAACAAAGCACGAGAGCAGCCATGGGTAAGTCCGACCACATGGTTTGACGCCCCGGCCGATGCAGCAATCATTCAGGTGCTCTGAAGACACATCCCCAAGGCTCCGTCCGCCCCTGCCCCGTATCGCAGCTTCGCACGTGACGTTAACAAAGACGGATTGCATGCGTCGCGAAGCCGCGACGCGCACACCACGAAACGGCAATTTTTAGGAAGAAGGCGGTCGGCCAACGATGTGACTACGGCACGAGGAACCGATTCGAACATCGTCAGCCGACCGACCCCACGATTCAGGAGATGCGGCGGACCTGAGCATCATGGGGCATTCAAACTACGCAATACCAGCCCCTGACGAACGAAATCGCGACGGCTAAAGCCGCTATCATTCATCATCAAAAGACGGATAAGCCGCCGGAAGAACTGTTACTCTCAATAAGGAGTGTGCGCAGAAGTGAAATAAAAATCAACAAATTCTTAAGCCAGGGACACATCACCTGGGAAACATGGTTAAGTATACGAAGCTGACACACTATAGTTGCCGGAGAGATTGAATTCAACGTATTTTTCAACTTGAACTCTATTTATATCGTCGATCTGCATCTATTCATTGCAAAGTGATAAAATACATACAAGGTCAATGGCTTGCAGCCTTACGACGATCAACTTGCTTCGTGAATAATTACTTCGCCGGAACACGACGGCAAGATTGCCGCAATATTTTAGTTAATCGGCCATTAGGGTTCAGGCAGCGGCAGCGACGACGCGGTTGCGTCCGGCGTGTTTCGCCTCGTAAAGCGCTTTGTCCGCCTGCTTCAGGATTTCGTCCGGAGCGCCGAAGGCGCCGCTGCTGGTGGCGATGCCGAGGGAAGCGGTAATGCTCAATTCCCGGTCGATGGAACGAACATAAAAAGGCTTGTCTTCCACGATCGCCCGCAGGCGCTCGGCGACGCTTGCCGCAAGCTCCATCGGCGTATCGGGCATGACCACCACGAACTCCTCCCCACCATAACGGCAGGCGAGATCGGCACCGCGCACGGTGCTGCGGATGCGCGCTGCAAATTCCCGCAGCACCTCATCGCCCACATCGTGGCCATAGGTATCGTTGACCAGCTTGAAGCGGTCTATATCGGTCATGCAGATGGAGATCGGGCGGCCACGAACGGCGGCGCGGTCGAACAGTATCTTCAGGTGGCTGTCGAGGTAACGGCGATTGTTGAGGCCGGTCAGCCCGTCGACAATGGCAAGTTCCATCGTGTGCTGGAGATTGAGCCGCAGATGCTCGTTATAGCGCTTGCGCCTGATCTGCGTCAGCGTCCGGGCGACGAGTTCGTTCGGATCGATCGGACGGAGAATGTAATCATTCACGCCAAGATCGAGCGCCCGCGCCACCATATCGTCCGCCCCCTGCTCCGCCACCAGAAGCAGCGGCAGGAAACGGGTGCGTTCCAGCGAGCGAAGCTGTGAACACAGCCGCAGCGGATCGTAATCCTCGAAATTGGAATTGACGATGACGAGCTCGAAAGGATTGCTCGCGGCCTTGAGCAGCGCCGCCTGCGGTTCCGTGACGGCGTCGACCTCGGCAACCGGCTTCAGCGCCCGCACAATACGTTCCTGCGAGCTGGCGCGGCCATCCGCAACCAGCACGCGGCCCGGCGTCTGCATCAGCCCGTCGCTGCGCAGCATCTCCTCGATGCCGATCTGACGTGCGGTTTCGGCGCGCAGCCGCAATTCATCGCTGACGGCCTTGAGCCGCACGAGGCTTTTGACGCGGGCGATGAGTTGAAGGTCGTTGACCGGCTTGGTGAGAAAATCGTCAGCGCCGGCCTTGAGGCCACGCACGCGGTCAGATGGTTGATCGAGTGCGGTGACCATGACCACCGGAATATGGGCGGTATTCGGATTGGCCTTCAGCCTTTCGCAGACCTCGAAACCGTCCATGCCCGGCATCATGATATCGAGCAGGATGATATCGACCTGCTCCTTGTCGCAGATCGCCAGCGCCTTGAAACCATCCTCGGCGGTGACGACATCGAAATATTCCGCCAGAAGACGGGCTTCGAGAAGCTTCACATTGGCCGGAATATCGTCAACAACCAGAACTCTCGCCGTCATAACCGTTCCCCAGTCGCCTCAAGCATCGCCCAGATAAGTCTTGATGACTTCGATGAATTTTGGAACGGAAATCGGCTTAGACACATAGGCCTCGCATCCGCCCTGGCGAATGCGTTCCTCGTCGCCCTTCATGGCGAAAGCCGTGACCGCGATGACCGGAATGACATGCAGCTCGTCATCTTCCTTCAGCCACTTCGTCACCTCAAGCCCTGAAACTTCCGGCAGCTGGATATCCATGAGGATGAGGTCCGGGCGGTGCTTGCGGGCAAGATCGAGCGCTTCCATACCGTTGCGCGTCTGGATCGTCGTATAACCAGACGCCTCGATCAAGTCGCGAAAGAGCTTCATGTTCAGCTCGTTGTCTTCGACTATCATGACCTGCTTGGGCATGGTGAGCAGTCCCCGTTTCGCTTTGAAACCTTCACCCAGACATATAAGTTGTCAGAGAGCCGATTCCATCGTCCATTTGTTGCGCAAGGCTAGAGGGATTTGGTTTCAAAATAGGTAACTTCGGGGAAGAAATGCTGCGCGATACAAAAAACAAAGGCAATGTCGGTCAGGATCCGCAAGAAACGGCGGCCGCCATACTTGGCTGGCTGGCAAACGAACCGGACATGCTGGCGCGTTTTCTGGCGCTGAGCGGGCTGCAGGCCAACATGCTGCGCCAGGCTGTCAACGATCCCGGCTTTCTGGCAGGGCTGACGGATTTCCTGATGAGTCACGAGCCGGACCTGATGGCCTTCTGCGCCGCCACCGATACATCCCCCGAAACCGTGGCCGCTGCCTGGAACCATTTTTCCGGACCGGGGCTGGATTCAGGTGTGTATTGACGAGACGCCCCTTGAGTGGCCATCGCAGCCGGAGTATGGTCGGCAACGTTCTGGTTTTGTTTTCGACCCATGTCCACGTCGCACCGCTATGATCCCGGTTTTTGCCGTGACTGTCTGGCCGGCCAGCCAGAAGGGCTGAGGCGTTGCCGCGCCTGCGGCAGCCCGCGTCTTCTCTATCATTCCGAACTCTATGATCTGAGCATCGCCCATATCGATTGTGACGCCTTTTACGCCTCGGTCGAAAAGCGCGACAATCCGGAACTGGCCGACAAACCAGTGATCGTGGGCGGCGGCAAGCGCGGGGTGGTTTCCACCGCCTGTTATATCGCCCGTATTCACGGGGTGCGTTCCGCCATGCCCATGTTCAAGGCGCTGGAAGCCTGTCCCGATGCTGTCGTCATCAAGCCGGATATGGAAAAATACAGCCGTGTCGGGCGCGAAATCCGCGCGATGATGCAGGAACTGACGCCGCTCGTGCAGCCGATTTCCATAGACGAAGCGTTTCTCGATCTTTCCGGCACCGAGAGGCTGCATCACGATCCACCGGCTCGTGTGCTGGCGAAATTCGCCCGGCGGGTGGAAAAGGAAGTGGGGGTGACTGTTTCCGCCGGGCTTTCCTATTGCAAGTTTCTCGCCAAGGTCGCGTCCGACCTGCAAAAACCGCGCGGTTTTTCAGTTGTCGGTGAAGCAGAGGCGCTGTCCTTTCTGGCAGCAAGGCCCGTCACCACCATCTGGGGCGTCGGCAAGGCCTTTGCGGCGACGCTGGAGGCGGACGGTATCCGCATGATCGCGCAGCTGCAAGAGATGGAGGAAAGCGAGCTGATGCGCCGCTATGGCGTGATGGGGCAACGCCTCTTCCGGCTTTCGCGCGGCATTGATGAGAGGCATGTGCACAATAACGACCCCGTCAAAAGCGTGTCTTCCGAAACCACCTTCTTCAACGATATTTCCCGCCATGAAGATCTCGTACCGATCCTGCGCTCGCTTTCCGAAAAGGTTGCCTGGCGGTTGAAGAAGAACGGCATCGCCGGCCAGACGGTGGTGCTGAAGATGAAGACAGCAGACTTCAAGCTCCGCACCCGCAACCGCAAGCTGGACGATCCGACGCAGCTCGCCGACCGGATTTTCCGCACCGGCCTTTCGCTGCTGGAAAAAGAAACGGACGGCACCAGGTTCCGCCTCATCGGCATCGGCGTCAGCGATTTGCACGATGCGGGGCTGGCCGATCCTCCCGATCTCGTTGACAGAGAGGCCGGCCGTCGGGCCGCGGCGGAAGCGGCGATGGACAAGCTGCGCGACAAGTTCGGCAAGGGCAGCGTCGAGACCGGCTATACGTTCGGAACACGCAAATAACAGTGGCGGGATTGTGCGACAGGTCGCAATCCTATCCTAGCCGCCTCGCTCCGGATATATTTTAGATTTTACACAAATTAGTGATGTTGCGAAGGAGCGGTCCTTAAGCTTCATTAAACTTCGCATGATTGAGTGAGGCAAGTTTTGTACATGTGGTGTATTGCGTCATGTCCCTTCGCCTCCGTCTTATGGCCGGCATGCTGTCGGCCAGCATTCTTGCCTTTCCGGCGCTTGCCGCTGACAGCAGGTCTCTGCAGATACTGGTATCGAAAAGCGATCAGTCGCTCTCGCTTTATGAGAACGGCGAAATCGTCGCCACCTCGAAAGTCTCCACCGGCAAGGCCGGACATGAGACACCGAGCGGCATATTCTCAATTCTGGAAAAGCGGAAATACCACGAGTCGAATATCTACTCGGCCGCACCCATGCCCTTCATGCAGCGGCTGACCTGGTCCGGCATCGCGCTGCACGAAGGCAAGGTGCCGAACTATCCGGCCTCGCATGGCTGCGTGCGCTTGCCGTCCAAATTCGCCAAGTCCCTTTTCGGCGACACCCGGACCGGCGTGCATGTCATCATCACCGACCAGCCGGTCTCGCTGCGCTTTGTGCAGCATCCGGCGTTGTTTCAGCCGCGCGACGATGCCGATGACGGCAAGCTTCTTCTGTCGGATGTGGAATTGCGCCCGGCAACGTTCGATGCAGCCTTGGGGACGGTCGAAGTTGCCGTCAATGAAAAGACCCAGGCGCTCAAGCCGGCGGTAAAGACCAGGGAGCCCTCGCCCCTGCGCATTCTCATCACCCGGCGCGGCGAACGGGAAAAGGTGATGGATATCCAGACCATGCTGAGCCGCCTCGGTTTCGAAGCGGGTGCAGCCGATGGTTATGCCGGGGAGATGACGATCAGCGCCATCAATGGTTTCAAGCGCTGGAAAGGGCTGAAAACCACCGGGCCGCTTCTGACAGACGCCTTCGTGACGGCGCTTTATGCCTCCGCCGGTGAAGACCACCCACTGAGCGGCCAGATCATGGTGCGGCAGGATTTCAAGCCGCTGTTTGAAGCAGCCATCGACATCAAGGACCCGGAAGTGGCGCTCGGAACCCATTTCTTCGAAGCCGTGTCCGTGGATCGCGCCGCCGGAAACGCCGAATGGAACGGTGTGACGCTGGAAAACCATCTGCCGGCGGCTGCCCGCAAGCGGCTTGGCATCTCCGTTACCGAACCGCCGGGCGGTTTCGATCAACTGAGCGCCGTGCTCGGCCGCCTCGAAATTCCCGCGGAAATACGCAGCCGGATCGAGCAGGAGCTTTCAAGCGGCAGCTCGATCACCGTTTCGGATATCAGTCACCAGCTGGAGACAGGCACTGGAACGGACTTCATCACCGTGACCAAAGAAGGGCCGGTATGAGCGACGTGTGAGGCCTCAAGCCTCACACCAGTTCCACATCGACGACACCGGGCGCGGACCGCAGCGCAGCGGCGATTTCCGGGGAAATGCGGTATTTCTCCGTCAGCTCCACCTCGATCTCACGGCTGCCCTCATCCTTGATGACGATGAAATAGACCGAGCCATCACCCTTTGTGTTGAGGTGGCGGGCAACGGTCTTCAGCGGGCCGGAATCGCGCACATAAACACGCAACGCCTTCTGCATCTGCACGGATTTTTCTTCCAGCGACTGCGCCGTCTGGATACGCAGGCCGATACCTTCGGGGCGTTCTTCCGCCTGCACGGTGATGACTAGCGATTTGCCGACTTCGAGCAGATCGCGGAACTGGCCGAGTCCTTCGGAAAACAGCACAGCCTCATATTGGCCCGACGCGTCCGAGAAGGTGACGATGCCCATCTTGTTGCCGGTGCGGGTTTTGCGCTCCTGCTTACCGGTCACGGTGCCGGCCAGACGCCCGGCAGTCGCGCCCTGTTTCACCGCGGCGGAAAAATCGGCGAAATTCTGCACCCGCAGCTTTTCCAGCACGGGGCGATAGGTATCGAGCGGATGGGCGGTGAGGTAAAAACCGAGCACCTGATACTCGCGCAGCAGCTTCTCGGAGGCAAGCCAGGGCTGGAAGGCCGGAAGAACCAGTTTTTCCGGCCCGCTTCCGCTACCGGAGCCGAACATGTCCGATTGTCCAATGGTGCGGTTATTCTGTGCCATCTGCGCATAACCGATAATGCGGTCCAGCCCGCCGATCAGTTCCGCGCGGTCGCGGCCGAAACAGTCGAAGGCGCCCGCATTAATCAGGCTTTCCAGCACACGCCGGTTGATCTGCTTGGGATCGATGCGCAGGCAGAAATCCTCAAGGCTCGTGAACGGCTTGCCGTCGCGTACCTGGACGATGTGCTCCACCGCCCCCTCGCCCACGCCCTTGATGGCGGCGAGCGAATAATAGATGCGGTTCTCACCCGTTTCGAATTGCCGGAACGACGTCTGCACCGAAGGCGCGACGACCTCGATGCCAAGGCGGCCCGCATCCTGACGGAAATCGTTGAGCTTTTCCGTGTTCGCCATATCGAGCGTCATGGAGGCCGCCAGGAACTCCACCGGATAATGCGCCTTCATATAGGCGGTCTGGTAGGACACGATGGCGTAGGCCGCGGCGTGGCTCTTGTTGAAGCCGTAATTGGCGAATTTTGCCAGCAGGTCGAAGATGGTGTTGGCCTGCGGCTTCGAGACGCCGTTCTTGATGGCTCCGTCGACGAAACGCTCGCGCTGCTTGTCCATCTCCTCCTTGATCTTCTTGCCCATGGCGCGGCGCAGAAGATCGGCTTCGCCGAGCGAATAACCGGAGAGGACCTGGGCGATCTGCATCACCTGTTCCTGATAGACGATAACGCCCTGCGTTTCCTTGAGCAGATGGTCGATGGTCGGGTGGATCGATTCCAGCTCCTCCTCGCCATGTTTGCGGGCGTTGTAGACCGGGATGTTTTCCATCGGTCCGGGGCGATAAAGCGCCACCAGCGCGATGATGTCCTCGATGCAGTCCGGTCGCATGCCGATCAGCGCCTTGCGCATGCCCGCACTTTCCACCTGGAACACGCCGATGGTTTCGCCGCGCGACAACATCTCGTAGGTTTTGGCGTCGTCCAGCGGAATGGCCGCGAGATCGACCTCGATGCCGCGCTTGGCGACAAAATCGACGGCGACCTTCAGCACCGTCAGCGTCTTCAAGCCGAGAAAGTCGAATTTGACGAGGCCCGCGCTTTCCACCCATTTCATGTTGAACTGCGTAACCGGCATATCGGATCGCGGATCGCGATACATCGGCACCAGCTTGGAGAGCGGTCGGTCACCGATGACGATACCCGCGGCATGGGTGGAGGCGTGACGGTAAAGTCCTTCGATCTTCTGGGCGATATCCAGGAGGCGGGCGACGACCGGCTCCTTGTCCGCCTCCTCCTGCAGGCGCGGCTCTTCCTCGATCGCTTTCGACAGGGGTGTCGGATTGGCCGGGTTGTTGGGCACCAGCTTGCAAATCTTGTCCACCTGCCCATAGGGCATTTCCAGCACGCGGCCAACGTCGCGCAGGGCCGCGCGCGCCTGTAGCGAACCGAAGGTGATGATCTGCGCCACCTGCTCCCGGCCATATTTGGCCTGCACGTAACGGATCACCTCTTCACGGCGGTCCTGGCAGAAGTCGATATCGAAGTCGGGCATCGAAACACGTTCGGGATTGAGAAAGCGTTCGAACAGCAACGAGAAGCGCAACGGATCGACATCGGTAATGGTCAGCGCATAAGCGACGAGCGAGCCCGCACCCGAACCGCGGCCCGGGCCGACCGGAATATCATGCTGCTTTGCCCATTTGATGAAGTCGGCAACGATCAGGAAGTAACCGGGGAACTTCATGCGCGAGATGACGCCGAGTTCGAAATCCAGCCTTTCGCGATAATCCTGTTCCGTATAACCGGGCGCCATGCCAAGCGCGGCAAGCCGCTGATCCAGCCCCTCCACCGCCTGTCGGCGCAGTTCCTCGGTTTCGGCCAGCTCGGCTGCTTCCGGATCGTCGCTGGCGCCGGTGAAACGCGGCAGGATCGGCCCGCGCTTTTTCAGCACATAGGAGCATCGGAGCGCGATCTCGACGGTGTTCTCCAGCGCCTCGGGAAGATCGGCAAACAGCGCCGTCATCTCGTCACGGCTTTTGAGGTAGTGATCGGGTGTCAGGCGGAACCGGCTGTCATCGGACACGATGGCGTTATGCGCCACTGCCATCAACGCGTCATGCGCCTCGTAGTCGGCCTTGGAGGGGAAGAACGCCTCGTTGGTGGCAACGAGTGGAATATCGTGTTCGTAAGCCAGACCAATCAGGCGCCGCTCATGGGAGCGGTCGTAACCGGACTGGCGCTGCAATTCGATATAAAGCCTATCACCAAAGAGTGACTTCAGCGTCAGCAGCCGCTCTTTCGCCTGCGCGGCGTGGCCTTCCTTCAGGGCCATATCGACGGGGCCGCCGGAAGCACCGGTCAGCGCTATGAGGCCGGCATTGGAGGCCTCCTCCAGCCATGCGCGGGTAATATGCACGGAATGGCTGCCGCCCTCACCGTCCAGATAGGCGCGGCTGACGAGATCCACCAGCCGCTCATAGCCTTCCGCATTGGCGGCAAGGAGAACGATGGCGGGAAGTTTCTGAAGATGGCTGTTGTGGTTGCGGCGATCCTCCGCCGCATCCTGCATGTCGATGGACAGCTGGCAGCCGATGATCGGCTGCAGACCCTCGTCCCGCGCCTTTTCGGAAAATTCCAGCGCGACGAAAAGATTGTTGGTATCGGTAATGGCAATGGCCGGTTGACCGTCCGCGACGGCCTTGGACATGATTTTCTTGAGGGGCAAGGCCCCCTCAAGCAGGGAATAAGCGGAATGAACCCGAAGATGGACAAAACCGGGCGTCTTCAACGTTTCGCCAGAGATCTCTCCACGCATAACCGCATCGCCCATATCATCATCCCGTTACTCTGAATCACGAGGGCGATTTTCCGATTTCCGGCGCTTAATGTCCACCGCTTTGCGGCGTCCATACAGGCTTCTGCGCCGGTGTCTTCTTCACAGGGCGGTGAGGATCACCGAAAAGCTGGCAACAAAGACAGCGATGGAAGCGAAAGCAGCAACGTCACGGATGAAATCAGTCATTGGTCTCTCCTTACTCGTTATGTTCCAATTTTGTTCTCTTTTTGTTCGATTGTCAACAGGGTTCTGGCGATATTCCTCTTGTCAATGCGGCAGAATCGCCTTCGGTTCCCGCGTGGGGAACAGCAAGCCACTGACTCCAAAACGAAAAAACCCGGAGGTAAAACACCGCCGGGTTCGGAAAAAATTCAAATGGGGAGAACCGGTGTTCTCTGAAAAGCACCGGATGGATCGGCTTGCCAGTTCAGAAATCGACGATCTTGCCGTCGGCCAGCGTCACGCGTCTGTCCATGCGGGCGGCAAGTTCATGATTGTGGGTGGCAATCAGCGCTGCGAGGCCGGATTGTCGCACCAGTGCCTCCAGCGCGTCGAATACGTAATGCGCGGTTTCCGGATCGAGATTGCCGGTCGGCTCGTCGGCGAGCAGCAGGAGCGGCGCGTTGGCGACAGCGCGGGCAATGGCGACACGCTGCTGTTCACCGCCCGAGAGTTCGGCTGGACGGTGTTCGCCGCGATGCCCCACGCGCATATAGTCTAGCAGCGCGCTTGCACGCTTGCGGGCCTCCACCTGGGTGAGACCGGCAATGAGCTGCGGCATCATCACATTTTCCACTGCCGAGAATTCCGGCAGGAGGTGATGGAACTGATAGACGAAACCGATATCGCTGCGGCGGATCGCGGTGCGCGTTTCATCCGGCAGGCCGTTGCAGGGCGCGCCGTTAATATAGACCTCGCCTGCATCGGGATGTTCCAGCAACCCTGCCAGATGCAACAGCGTCGATTTACCAGTGCCCGAAGGGGCGACCAACGCCACCATCTCACCGCTTTTCAATTCAAAATCGGCCTTGCGCAGAATGGAAAGCGACGTCTCGCCCTGACCATAGGTTCTCTCGACGCCGGTGAGCCGCAGCACTGTTTTTTTTGCCATATTGCGAAGCGGTCCTTATTCGTAACGCAGGGCCTGCACCGGATCGAGCTTGGAAGCCCGCCAGGCTGGAAAGATCGTTGCCAGGAAAGAAAGGGTCAGCGCCATGATGACGACGGTGATGGTCTCGCTCAAATCCATTTCGGCCGGTAGCTGGCTCAGGAAATAAAGCTGCGGGTCAAACAGCACTGTGCCCGATACCCATGAGAAGAACTGCCGGATCGATTCCACGTTCAGGCAGACGATGACACCGAGCGCCACGCCGGCAAAGGTGCCGACCGTGCCGATGGCAGCCCCCGTCATGAAGAAGATGCGCATGACCGCGCCAGAGCTGGCGCCCATGGTGCGCAGGATGGCGATATCGCTGCCCTTGTCCTTCACCAGCATGATGAGGCCGGAGATGATGTTGAGCGCCGCCACCAGAACGATGAGCGTGAGAATCATGAACATCACGTTTCTTTCCACCTGCAGGGCGGAGAAGAAGGTCTGGTTCCGCTGCCTCCAGTCGGTAATGTAGACCTGCCGTTCGGCGGCCTGCTCCACCAGCGGCCGGATGCCATCGACATCATCCGGGCGGCTCACATAAAGCTCGATGGACTGCACGAGGCCTTCGGCATTGAAATAAAGCTGGGCTTCGGACAGAGGCATATAGATCATCGACGCGTCATATTCCGACATGCCGATCTCGAAGACGCCTGATATCTTGTAGGATTTGACGCGCGGATTGACGCCCATCGGCGTCACGTCGCCTTCCGGCGAAATCAGCGTGATATCGTCACCGGCAGTCACGCCCAGCTGGGCTGCAAGCCTTGAACCGACGAGAACGCCATCACCTGCCATGAAGCCGACGAGGTCGCCGGTCTTGATGTTGGTGGCGACTTCCTTGACCTTGTCGATATCCTCCTGGCGCACACCGCGCACCAGAGCGCCGGAACCCGCACCGCCGCGCCCGGAGGCCAATGTCTGGCCCTCCACCAGCGGCAGAGCCATGGTGACGCCCGGAACGGCTGCGAATTTCTTCGCCAGCTCATCATAATTATTGAAGGGCTGGTCGATCGGCTGAACGATCATATGTCCGTTGATGCCGAGAATACGGGAAATCAGCTCCGTGCGGAACCCGTTCATGACGGCCATGACGATGATCAGCGTCGCCACACCCAGCATAATGCCGACGAAAGAGAAACCGGCGATGACGGAGATGAAGGCTTCCTTGCGCCGCGACCGCAGATAACGCCATGCCACCATACGTTCAAAAGCAGAAAACGGCCGAGCGGTCTTTGCCCCGGCTGAAACAGCCGCACCCTTGTCAGCCTCGGCTTGTGCCATGTCGTCTCCCTGATCTCAAACTATAAGGCCGGTCTTTTCCGAAAACCGGCCTACATTTCCACGGCATCTGTCTTACGAAAACCGGAGCGGACTTCGCGTGAAGCCGCTCCGTCTTCCGCTCGCTTTTAGCCGAGCACCCTGTTCATCGCCGCCTCGATCGTCACGGTTTCCCGCTCGCCGGTCTTGCGATCCTTGACTTCGACTTCGCCATTCGCGACCGAACGCGGCCCGACGATGATCTGCAAAGGCACGCCAATCAGATCGGCAGTCGCGAATTTCTGGCCAGCACGGTCGTCCGTATCGTCGTAGAGAACATCCTTGCCGGCGTTGGAGAGCTGATAATACAGCTTTTCACAAGCCGCATCGCAGGCCGCATCTCCAGCCTTCATATTGATGATCACGACGTCGAAAGGAGCGACCGAGGCCGGCCAGATGATTCCATTCTCGTCATGCGATGCTTCAATGATGGCGGGAACAAGGCGTGTCGGTCCGATACCATAAGAACCCATGTGGACAGGGTGTTCCTTGCCATCCTTACCCTGCACTTTCGCGCCCATCGGCTCGGAATATTTGGTACCGAAATAGAAGATGTGGCCAACTTCAATGCCGCGCGCAGAAAGGCGCTCGCCTTCGGGAATGGCGTTATATGCCGCTTCGTCATGCATTTCGGACGTGGCGGCATAGTCGGCCGTCCACTCGTCGAATACGCCCTGCAAGGCTGTGACATCGTCGAAATTGGTGTTTTCAGCGGGAATCGCGCGGTCGAGGAAGCTCTTGTGGCAGAAGACTTCGGATTCGCCGGTATCGGCCAGAATGATGAATTCATGGCTGTGGTTGCCGCCGATCGGGCCGGTATCGGCGCGCATGGGAATAGCGCGAAGGCCAAGGCGCTCGAAGGTGCGCAGGTAAGCCACGAACATCTTGTTATAGGAATGGATCGCGTCTTCCTTGGTAAGGTCGAAGGAATAGGCGTCCTTCATCAGGAACTCGCGCGAACGCATGGTGCCGAAACGCGGACGCACCTCGTCGCGGAACTTCAGCTGGATATGATAGAGGTTCAGCGGCAGGTTCTTGTAGGACTTCACATAGGAACGGAAGATGTCGGTGATCATCTCCTCATTGGTGGGGCCATAGAGCATCTGGCGGTCCTGGCGGTCCTTGATGCGCAGCATTTCCTTGCCGTAGTCATCGTAACGACCGCTCTCCTGCCAGAGCTCGGCGGTCTGCAGCGTCGGCATCAGAAGCTCGATGGCGCCGGAACGATCCTGCTCCTGGCGGATGATCCTGTTCACCTTGTCCAGCACACGCTTACCGAGCGGCAGCCAGGAATAGATGCCAGCCGATTGCTGCCGGATCATGCCGGCGCGCAGCATAAGGCGGTGAGAAACGATCTCCGCTTCCTTGGGATTTTCCTTCAGGATGGGCAAAAAGTAACGGCTGAGACGCATGACGGCTTCCATTGATGCGGACGACAGCGCCACAGGCGCGGGAATCGCCCCGAATAGAGGGATATTGGCGCCGGATATAGCCGTTTCCGGCCCAGATGAAAACCCGCCATGAAAAGAGCGATAAAGGCCATTTCAAGGTATTTTCGCGATAGCTAATTCGCGTCAAAACGCTTTGATCGGAATAATATTCTTGATCCGGTGCGACAAATTGCACCACAGAGAATTTTTTGCCGACTGTAACAAATATGCAAAAAATGAGATGACAAGCATGGGGGTTTGAGCTAGCCTTAGCTTACAAAAGAGGCAGGAAGTTTAAATTCTTGTCATTTTCGCGGTCAGTCTTGGGAGGATCAGATCTTAGGCGCGCTCGTTCGCAGCCCCGGCAACGGTTACAGATCACGCGAAACCTGGAAAACAAGGCTGAAAGGCCTTGTTTTTTTTTGCTTATGCACAAAGAAACACGCTCATAGCGATATTCCGGTAAAATTATGGCGTTGAATCAGGCACCGGAATGTTCCTGCTGTGTGCACGACGGATATGACATCCATATGACAGAACATCGGTCATATCCGCGGCAAATCGCCGTCAGTCTGAGCGTACGGATGCGCGCGGAATGGCGATTATCTGTGCAACTTTTCAATCGAAAACAGGAATAATTCTCGGAAGATCATCAAGGCTGACGCCGAACCACCAGGTCCCGCCGTACCAGAGCCCACAGATCAGGGCCGAGATCAGGGTGGTCCACAAAACGATCCGCCCACCTCTGAACCTTGATGGCGCACTGGCGACCGTGCCCAGCGCCACATCGCCCTCCTCATCCTGAGTACGTAGGCCAATCGGCAGCACGATGAAGAGCACCGTCCACCAGACGATGAAATAAACGGCGAAGACCGAAAGAAGCGGCATGTGATCCTCCTGCACAATGGGGTTCTTGTAACGCATTCATCCGCAGATCGGAATCACTTCTCCGCAAGAAAGCCGAAAGAAAAAAGAAGAGCCGCGCTTTGCGGCGCGGCCCTGAAATCGACGGAGAAGAGGCAGACACCCAGGCCGATTGCCGGGAAGCTACCCGCTCAAACCTTGGTCACAAAAACCGTCACGATCGGCTTCTTACCCCAGCTCTGGTTGGCGGCGGCGCGCACGGCGCGGCGCACCGATTCGCGCAGCAGTGCGAGGTCCTTGCGACGGGCACGCGGAATGCTCTCGACGGCGCCGAGTACAGCATCATAAAGCGTGTCTTCCATCGCCTCATCCTCGTCGTCGAATTCCGGCAGGCCGAAAGGCACGACGTCGGGATCGCCGAGGAAGTCGTAACGGCTATCCAGCACGACGTTGACGGCGACATGGCCGGCAAAGGACAGCTTGCGGCGGTTGCTGATGCCCATTTCATCCATGTCACCGACGAGATTGCCGTCCTTGAAGACGCGGCCGTGCGGGACGTCATCGATGACTTCCGCAGGACCCGGCGCAAGGCGCAGAACGTTGCCGTTGCGCACCTTCGGCACCTGCGAAATACCGGCTTGTTCGGCCAGTTCCTTCTGCGCCACCAGATGCGCCGCCTCGCCATGGACGGGCACGACGATCTGCGGCTTCGTCCATTCATACATCCGCAGAAGCTCGTTGCGGCGCGGATGGCCGGACACATGCACCAAAGCCTCATTGTCCGTGACAATGTGCACGCCCTGTTCGATCAGGCCGTTCTTGATCTCGATGATCGCCTTTTCGTTGCCGGGAATGGCGCGTGAGGAAAAGACGACAGTATCTCCCGACGCGAGCGCCACATTGCGCATCTCGTCGCGGGAAAGCTTGGCGAGCGCTGCACGCGGTTCGCCCTGCGAACCGGTCAGGATCAGCACCACACGATCACGCGGAATATAGCCGAATTCATCTTCAGCGAGGAACGGCTTGATGCCTTCCATGATGCCGAGATCCTGCGAGACGTTGACGACGCGCTTCAGTGACGAGCCGAGCAGCAGCACCTCGCGGCCGGCAGCTTCCGCAGCCTGCGCAATCGAGCGGATGCGCCCGACATTCGAGGAGAAGGTGGTAACGGCAACGCGGCCTTCAGCACTTTCGATGATCTGACGCAGGCCTTCGGACACCTCGTGTTCGGAGGGCGACACGCCATCGCGCAATGAATTGGTGCTGTCGCACATCAGTGCCAGCACGCCCTCTTCACCGATGGCGCGGAAGCGGGCTTCATCCGTCAACGGCCCAAGCGACGGCGCTTCGTCGATCTTCCAGTCGCCGGTGTGGATGACATTGCCGAGCGGTGTGCGGATGACCAGCGACATAGGCTCCGGTATAGAGTGGTTGACGCCAACGGCTTCGATTTCAAAGGGGCCAACGTTGATCCGGTCACCAGCTTTGAAGATCGTCACCGGAATTTCAGCGCGCGTGCCCTCATAGGCGCGCTTCGCCTCCAGCATGCCGGCCGTGAATGGCGAGGCATAGACCGGCACATTGAGGCCGGGCCACAGATCGTTCAGCGCGCCATAATGATCCTCATGTGCGTGGGTGATGATGATGCCCTTGAGGTTCTTTTTCTGCTCGGCGATGTAACTGATATCGGGCAGCACGAGATCGACACCAGGAAGATCGAGACCGGCAAAGGTCACGCCGCAATCCACCATGATCCATTCGCGCTTGCTTGCCGGCCCGTAGCCGTAAAGCGCCAGATTCATCCCGATTTCACCCACGCCGCCGAGCGGCACAAAGACCAGTTCGTCCTGTTTAGCCATTGTTTTTCTTATCCATTCACGAAAGCGCGCAGGCAACGGCAATTGGCCGTGCCCGCCGCTCTCTCAAGCATCGGACCTGTTGAACCATCTGATCGACCGGGCCGATGCGGAACCGGTTTGTCACCCTGCATTTCATGAGCCGCAGGAAAGCTCCAACCTCTGGGACAGGGTTCGGCGCGGCCCTTCAGCCATCACCGTTCACCTCATCCGAAAAACACATCGCCGGCGGCGATCGAGCGTCTTGCGCCCTCGTCCTCATCCAGCAGCAGATAACCATTATCATCAATGCCGACAAAACGCCCGCCAATCGAACGGTCAGGGAAATTGACGGTGATATGTTCACCAATACCGCAGGCCGCTGCCCGCCAGCTGGCAATGATGCCAGATACGCCCCTGCCCTCATCCCATTCGCGCAGAACCTCGGCCGTCTCACGGAAGAGATGTGCAAACAGTTCATCGGGCGAGCAAGACGCACCATGTTCTGACAGCATCGTAACGGGATAAAGCGGGTTATCCGGCTTATGGGCGATATTGATACCAATGCCGATGACGATGGCGCGCCGGCCGTCAGGCAAAAGCTCCGCTTCCATCAGAATGCCGCAGGTCTTGCGCCGGCCGATCAGCACATCGTTCGGCCATTTGATTTCAAGCGCTTCACCGCCCGGCGGCAGCACCGCGCGAATGGCGCGATAGACAGCCAGCGCAAAAGCGAGCGGCAGGGAGCCGATGCGTTCCATCGGTGCGGGATCGATCAGAAGAAGCGAAGCGTAAAGATTTCCGGGTTCCGAAACCCAGGGCCTGCCACGGCGGCCGCGGCCGCCGGTCTGGCGGATGGCGGTAACCCACAGGTTGCCGCCATCACCCGCCCGCGCCCGAGCGAAACATTCCAGATTGGTCGATGGCGTTTCCGCCATCGCCTCGTGCCTGATATCATCGATGGACATCCGGCCCGTATTCCTTCGTGTATTGCTCAAAAGAAGGTCTTCGCCGCAGCAGTGACGGCGTTGCCAAGCGCACCGCCGAAGACGATGAAGGCGACGGTGAAGAGAGCCGAAAGCGCGTAAACCACCTTCAATTCACCCGACGGACGCTCAAATTTGTCCTTGGCCTCATCGAACCACATGACCTTGACGACGCGGATATAATAATAAGCGCCGACGACCGAGCCGATCACACCGATGATGGCGAGCGGATAGAGCTTCGCTTCGATGGCGGCCAGGAAGACGTAGTACTTGCCGAAGAAGCCGGCGAGCGGCGGAATACCGGCAAGCGAGAACATCAGGATGGTCAGAACAACCGCCATGAAGGGGTTGGAGGACGACAGACCGGCCAAATCCTCGACGGTTTCGACATTGCCGATCTCCTTGCGGCGCATGGAGAGAATGCAGGCGAAGGTGCCGAGCGTCATGACCATGTAGATGGTCATGTAGAGAATGACGCCAGCAACACCGGCTTCAGTGCCCGCAGCAAGACCGACCAGCGCATAACCCATGTGACCGATCGAAGAATAAGCCATCAGGCGCTTGATGTTCTTCTGACCGATCGCGGCAAAAGAGCCGAGCAACATGGAGGCGATGGAGATGAACACGACGATCTGCTGCCAGTCGGCGAAGACCGGCTGGAACGCCTCGATGACAATGCGAACGAGGATCGCCATGGCGCCGATCTTCGGTGCAGCCGACAGGAAGGCCGTAACCGGGGTCGGTGCGCCTTCATAAACATCCGGCGTCCACATATGGAACGGCACAGCGGAAATCTTAAACGCCAGACCGGCGAGAACGAAGACCAGACCGAAGACGAGGCCGAGCGAACGGGTTTCCGATGCCAGAACCTGCGCGATTTCGGTGAATCCGGTATTGCCGGTGAAACCATAGACCAGCGACATGCCGTAAAGCAGCATGCCGGAAGACAGCGCGCCGAGCACGAAATACTTCAGGCCTGCTTCCGTGGAGCGCAGGCTCTCACGGTTGATGGCGCAGACGACGTAAAGCGCCAGCGACTGCAGTTCCAGCGCCATGTAGAGCGAGATCAGGTTATTGGCCGAGATCATCAGCAGGATGCCGAGCGTCGCGAGCACCAGCAGCACCGGATATTCGAAACGGCCGATGGGTTCGAAACGGCCCTGGCCGACGGCCAGGATCAAGGCGGTGATGGAGCCGATCAGCGCCAGCACCTTCATGAAATTACCGAAGGCATCGGCGATGTAGACACCGCCGAAGGCCACGCCCGAAGCGGGGGCAAAGATGATCCAGAGACCGACGACGAGCAGGAGGGCAACGGCAAGGCCGGTGACCGTCGTTGTCGACTTGTCGCCCGAGAAGACGCCAATCATGAGCAGCGCCAGCGCGCCGACCGCAAGGATCAGCTCGGGCGTCGCGATGTGCAGACTGGCAAAAAGGATTTCAGCGGTCATGTCCAACGGGTCCTGTCGTCAATTCATAGAGAGCGCAACATTTTGCGCCGCCTGCAGTGCAGCCGAATAGTTGTTTACCAGAAGATCGACCGATGCGGCTGTCGCATCGAACACCGGTGCCGGATAGACACCGAAGAAGATCGTCAGCACGACCAGCGGATAAAGGATGACCTTTTCGCGGGTCGACAGATCGAGCAGGCTCTTCAGGCTTTCCTTCTCCAGCGCACCGAAAATCACGCGGCGGTAAAGCCACAGCGCGTAGGCAGCCGAGAGGATGACGCCGGTGGCGGCAAAGAGTGCGACCAGCGTGTTGGCGCGGAAAACACCGATCAACGTCAGGAATTCACCGATGAAGCCGGACGTGCCGGGCAGACCGACATTGGCCATGGTGAAGATCATGAAGGCCACGGCATATTTCGGCATGTTGTTGACGAGGCCGCCATAGGCCGCGATCTCGCGGGTATGGAGACGGTCATAAACAACGCCGACGCAGAGGAAGAGTGCGCCCGACACGATACCGTGCGACAGCATCTGGAAGATCGCGCCCTGCACGCCCTGAACGTTGGCGGCAAAGATGCCCATGGTCACATAACCCATGTGGGCAACGGAGGAATAGGCGATCAACTTCTTGATGTCGTCCTGCATCATCGCAACCAGCGAGGTGTAGATGATGGCGAGAACCGACAGCGTGAAGACGAAGGGAGCGAAATAATCCGACGCCAAGGGGAACATCGACAACGAGAAGCGGATGAAACCGTAACCGCCGAGCTTCAGCATGACGCCGGCCAGAATGACCGAACCTGCGGTCGGAGCCTGAACGTGGGCATCCGGCAGCCAGGTGTGCACCGGCCACATCGGCATCTTGACCGAGAAGGCGGCGAAACAGGCAAGCCACAGCCAGGTCTGCATTCCCGCCGGGAAGCCGTATTTCAGCAGTTCCGTCATGTCGGTCGTGCCGGCCTGCCAATACATGGCCATGATGGCGAGCATGGTCAGAACCGAGCCGAGCAGCGTGTAGAGGAAGAACTTGTAGGAGGCGTAAACGCGATCCTTGCCGCCCCACACGCCGATGATGATGAACATCGGGATCAGCGTCGCTTCGAAGAAGACGTAGAAGAGAACGGTATCCAGTGCCACGAAGACGCCGATCATGACGACTTCCAGAAGCAGGAAGGCGATCATGTATTCCTTGATGCGCTTCTCGATCGAATCCCAGCTTGCCAGCACGCAGAACGGCATGAGGAAGGTGGTGAGGATGACGAAGAGCATGGAGATGCCGTCGACGCCCAGATGATAGGCGGCGATGTTGCCGAACCATTGATGCTTTTCGACCATCTGGAAACCGGGGTTCGAATTGTCGAACCCGATCCAGATGAACAGCGACACGATGAAGGTGAAGACTGTCGTCAGCAGCGAGACGTTGAGAATGTTGCGGCGACCATAGGGGCCGTTCTCATTCGTCAGAAGCAGGAGCACCACGCCGACGAGCGGCAGAAAGGTGACCGTTGAAAGAATGGGCCAATCGGTCATCAGAGGGCACTCCCGAGCATCATCCAGGTGACAAGCGCCGCGATGCCGATCAGCATCGCAAAGGCATAGTGATAGAGGTAACCGGATTGCAGGCGGACCATGCGGTTGGTCACGTCAACCACACGCGCTGCAATGCCGTTCGGTCCGTAGTGGTCGATGACGGCGACGTCGCCCTTCTTCCACAGGAAGCGGCCGAGCGCCTTTGCGGAACGAACGAAGAGGAAGTCATAGAGTTCGTCGAAATACCACTTGTTCAGAAGGAACTGGTAGAGGCCACGATGGGTCGCTGCCAGACGCTTCGGCGTCTCGGGCGACTTGATGTACATGTACCAGGCGGTCACGAAACCAAGCGTCATTGCGACGAACGGACTCCACTTCACCCACAGCGGAACGTGGTGGAACTCTTCGAGGATCTCGTTTTCCGGAAGTGTGAACAGAGCGCCCTTCCAGAACTCGGCATATTCGTGGCCGAAGAAATAACCTTCGAAGGCAACACCGGCAAAGATCGCGCCGACGGTGAGGATGAAGAGCGGGATCAGCATGACCATCGGCGATTCATGCACGTGGTGCATGACGTCAGCGGAAGCGCGCGGCTTGCCGAAGAAGGTCATGAACGCCAGACGCCAGGAATAGAAGCTGGTGAACAGCGCGGCGATGACCAGCAGCGTGAAGGCGAAGCCCGACAGAATCGAGTGCGACGCATAAGCGGATTCGATGATGACGTCCTTCGAGAAGAAGCCGGCAAAACCGATCATCGTGCCCGGAATACCAACGCCGGTCAGCGCCAGCGTGCCGACGGTCATGGTCCAGAAGGTGATGGGGATATGCTTGCGCAGGCCGCCCATGTAACGCATGTCCTGCTCGCCATCGACGGCATGGATGACCGAGCCGGCGCACAGGAACAAGAGCGCCTTGAAGAAGGCGTGCGTGAAGAGGTGGAACACGGCAGCGCCATAAGCACCGACGCCGAGCGCCACGAACATGTAACCGAGCTGCGAGCAGGTCGAGTAGGCAATCACGCGCTTGATGTCGTTCTGCACGAGGCCGACGGTTGCCGCAAAGAAGGCGGTGATCGCGCCAATCAGCGTCACGACGGTCAAGGCATCATGCGACAGCTCGAACAGCGGCGACATGCGAGCGACGAGGAAGACACCGGCGGTGACCATGGTTGCGGCGTGAATGAGGGCAGACACCGGGGTCGGGCCTTCCATCGCGTCCGGAAGCCAGGTGTGCAGCAGGAACTGCGCCGACTTACCCATCGCGCCCATGAAGAGCAGCAGGCAGACGCCGGTCATCGCATTGGCCTTGTCCAGATGCATACCGAACAGGTTGATGACCGTATCAGTGGAAGCAGCACCCTCAGCCGGCAGATAGGTCGCGGCGGCAGCGAAGATCGTTTCGAAATTGATCGAGCCGAATAGCACGAACACGCCGCCAATGCCGAGAATGAAACCGAAGTCGCCGACACGGTTGACGATGAAGGCCTTCATGGCGGCGGCCGATGCGGACGGCTTCTTGAACCAGAAACCGATCAGCAGATAGGACGCCAGACCCACGCCTTCCCAGCCGAAGAACATCTGCAGCAGGTTGTCGGAAGTCACCAGCATCAGCATGGCGAAGGTGAAGAGCGACAGATAGGCGAAGAAGCGCGGACGATGCGGATCGTGATGCATGTATCCGATCGAATAGAGGTGCACGAGCGTCGAGACGGTGTTGACCACGACGAACATGACGGCCGTCAGCGTATCGATGCGGAATGCCCATTCGACATCAATGCCGCCGGACTGGATCCAGCGCAAAACGGTGACCTTGATCACCTCGCCCGGCTCGCCATGGGCGAGCGCTACGGAGAAGAAGACGATCCACGACAGAATGGCGACCACGATCATCAGACCGGTGGTGACATATTCCGAAGCCTTGGCGCCGATGGAGCGGCCGAACAGGCCGGCGATCAGGAAGCCGATCAGGGGAAGAAAGACGATAGCCTTGTAGATCATAGCCTTATCAGCCCTTCATCATATTGACGTCTTCGACGGCGATCGATCCGCGGTTGCGGTAGAAGACAACGAGTATTGCAAGACCGATGGCCGCTTCGGCTGCCGCGACGGTCAGAATGAACAAAGCGAAGACCTGGCCGACGATATCGTTCAGGAACGCCGAGAACGCCACCATGTTGATGTTGACCGCCAGCAGGATAAGCTCGATCGACATCAGGATGACGATGACGTTCTTCCGGTTGAGGAAGATGCCGAAGACGCCGATCGTGAAGAGGATGGCGCTGACCGTCAGGTAGTGGGAAAGACCGATTTCCATATTCTGTTTCCTTGGATCCGTTCGCCTTCAGATGCCCTGACCCGGCTTGACCTTGACCGTGGTAACGGCGGTCTTCGGGTCGCGGCCAACCTGCGTGGAGATATCCTGCCGCTTGATGTCGGTGCGATGACGCAGGGTCAGCACGATGGCGCCGATCATGGCCACCAGCAGCACGAGACCGGCGAGCTGGAAGAAGTAGACATAATTGGTATAGAGCACATCGCCGAGTGCGGCCGTATTGGTGCGTTCGGTCACAGGCGGGATGGGCATAGTGATGGACTTTGCCGCAATCGGGTTCAGCATGCTGCCGCCGACCACAACGATCAGCTCCGCAGCCAGGATGACGCCGATCAGCGCGCCGACAGGTGCATATTGCAGCACCCCGGAGCGCAGCTCGGCAAAATCCACGTCCAGCATCATCACGACGAAGAGGAACAGCACCGCCACCGCGCCGACATAAACCACCAGCAGGATCATGCCGAGGAATTCGGCGCCCGTCAGCAGGAACAGCGCGGCCGCGTTGAAGAAGGTCAAAATCAGAAACAGCACCGAATGAACAGGGTTCTTCGATGCGATGACCATGAACGCAGACGCCACGGCGACGAAAGCGAATATATAAAAGAATACAGCGTGCAGACCCATGTTGGTGCCTTCTTGTCCTCATCGGGCAAAGATGGCTCGAAGGCCCCTCACCCGTTTCGTCCCCGCCGGCGAAAACCGCGCAGGCATTTTACTTTTCATCGCTCTCCGGGGTCGCCCCCGGAAAGACGGTTGCACCTTAACGGTAAGGCGCATCCAGTGCGAGGTTGCGCGCGATTTCACGCTCCCAGCGGTCGCCATTGTCGAGAAGCTTCTGCTTGTCGAAATAAAGCTCCTCGCGGGTTTCCGTCGCGAATTCGAAGTTCGGGCCTTCGACGATGGCATCGACCGGGCAGGCTTCCTGGCAGAAACCGCAATAAATGCACTTCACCATGTCGATATCGTAACGCACCGTGCGGCGGGTGCCGTCATTGCGGCGCGGACCGGCTTCGATGGTGATCGCCTGGGCAGGACAGATCGCTTCACACAGCTTGCAGGCGATGCAGCGTTCTTCACCGTTCGGATAACGGCGCAACGCGTGTTCACCACGGAAGCGCGGCGAGACCGGACCCTTTTCGAAAGGATAATTGATCGTCGCCTTCTGTTTGAAGAAGTGGCGCATCGTCAGCAGGATCGCGCCGACGAATTCCTTGAGGAACAGCGAGTTGACGGCTTGGGAGAGGCTTGCCATCTCAGTCTCCAGATCTTTGAGCGAGGAGTTCAGACATCAACCGGCCCACCCCGTCAGCTTCAATACGAATGCAACAATAACGACCATGGCGAGCGACAGCGGCAGGAACACCTTCCAGCCAAGACGCATGAGCTGGTCATAACGGTAACGCGGAACGAATGCCTTGGTGAGAGCGATCATGAAGAAGACCATGCAGCCCTTCAGCGCGAACCAGACGATGCCCGGAACCCAGTTCAGGAACCATACATCCACGATCGGCAGCCAGCCGCCCATGAACAGGATCGTCGTCAGGCAGCAGATCAGGACGATCGCAGCATATTCGCCGAGCATGAACATCATGTAGGGCGTGGAGCCGTATTCGACCATGTGACCGGCAACCAGCTCCGACTCCGCTTCCGGAAGGTCGAAGGGCGGACGGTTGGTTTCGGCAAGGCCCGAAATGAAGAACACGATGAACATCGGGAACAGCGACAGCCAGTGCCAGTCGAGGAACGATGGCGGCAGGCCGAGCATGGTGCCGAGGCCAGTCTTCTGGGCAAGCACGATGTCCGTCAGGTTCAGCGAGCCGACGCAGAGCAGAACGGTGACGATGACGAGGCCGATCGAGACTTCATAGGACACCATCTGCGCAGCGGAACGCAGCGCGCCGAGGAAAGGATATTTCGAGTTCGAAGCCCAGCCGCCCATGATGATGCCGTACACTTCAAGCGACGAAATCGCGAAGATGTAGAGAATGCCGACATTGATATTGGCGACAACCCAGCCATCGGCGAAGGGAATGACCGCGTAGGTGGAAAGCGCCAGCGTCACCGCAACCAGCGGCGCCAGAAGGAAAACGGCCTTATTGGCGCCGGCCGGAATGACCGGTTCCTTCAGGATGAACTTCAACAGGTCGGCGAAAGACTGGAAGAGACCGAAGGGACCAACGACGTTCGGACCACGGCGCAGCTGCACGGCCGCCCAGACCTTACGGTCGGCTAGCAGCAGGAACGCGATGGATACCAGAAGGCAAACGAGAAGCAGCAGGGACTGGCCGACCATGATCAGCGCGGGCCAGACGTAGCTCCAGAAAAACTGTTCCATAAATCCCCTACCCTTACTCTGCCGCAGCCTGGAAATTGTTGCGGGCCAATGCGGAGCACTCGGCCATGACGGCGGATGCGCGCGCAATCGGGTTCGTCAAATAAAAGTCTTTTACCGGCGAGGCAAACGCCGACTTGGTGAGCGAGCCGCTTTTACCAGCCAGCGCCTCGATATCGGTAGCCTTGCCGGCAACGATCTCGTCGGTTTCCGCCAGATGCGGATACGCGACATAAAGCTGGCCGCGCAGGGCAGACAGTGAATCGAACGGCAGCTTCTTGCCGAGAACGTCGGACAGCGCACGCAGGATCGCCCAGTCTTCGCGGGCTTCGCCCGGTGCGAAACCGGCGCGGTTGCCCACCTGAACGCGGCCTTCGGTGTTGACCCAGATACCGGATTTTTCGGTATAGGCCGCACCCGGAAGGATGACGTCGGCGTTCATCGCGCCCTGATCGCCATGGCTGCCGATATAGACGGTGAACTTCGCACCCTTGTTCGACAGGTCGATTTCATCGGCGCCGAGCAGGAAGAGAACGTCCATGGACGTTACCATTTCGGCAGCAGCAACACCGCCCTCGCCCGGCACAAAACCGATATCGAGACCGCCAACGCGAGCAGCGGCAGTGTGAAGCACCGAGAAACCATTCCACTCTTCGGTGACAGCGCCGACCGACGTAGCGAGCTTGGCAGCGGCGGCCAGTACGGCAGCGCCATCCGTACGGGACAATGCGCCCTGACCGACGATGATCAGCGGGTTCTTGGCGGACTTCAGCTTGTCAACGAAGCTGTGCGAACCATTGGCCAGATCGGAGAGCGTTTCAGCACCCGAGCCGAGATATTCGTAATTGTAGCGCAGTTCACCGGCCTCACCGATCACACCGATCGGGAAACCGCCACGACGCCAGCGCTTGCGGATGCGGGCGTTGAGCACGGCCGCTTCGAAACGCGGGTTGGAACCAACGATCAGCAGAGCGTCGGCCTGTTCGATACCTTCGATGGTTGAATTGAACAGGTAGCTGGCGCGGCCGAGCGAAGGGTCAAGCGCTGCGCCATCCTGGCGGCAATCGACATTGGCCGAACCGAGCGACGCGAGAAGCGACTTCAGCGCGAACATTTCTTCAACGGAAGACAGATCGCCGGCGATCGCGCCGATCTTGGAACCGGATGTCGCAGCCACTGCGTTCTTGATCGCGCCAAAAGCTTCGCCCCAGGTTGCGGGCTGCAAACGGCCATCCTTGCGGACGTAAGGCCGGTCGAGGCGCTGCGTCTTCAGGCCATCCCAGATGAAGCGGCTCTTGTCGGAAATCCACTCTTCGTTGATCGCCTCGTTGACACGCGGCATGACACGCATGACTTCGCGGCCACGGGTATCGACGCGGATGGCCGAACCGAGAGCATCCATCACGTCGACGGTTTCGGTCTTGTTAAGTTCCCACGGACGGGCAGTGAAAGCGAAAGGCTTGGAGGTGAGCGCGCCGACCGGGCAGAGGTCAACGACGTTGCCCTGCAGCTCCGAGGTCATCGCCTGCTCGAGATAGGTGGTGATTTCGGCATCCTCGCCGCGGCCGATGAGGCCGAGTTCGGCAATGCCGGCCACTTCGGTCGTGAAACGGACGCAGCGCGTGCAGTGGATGCAGCGGTTCATCACCGTCTTGACGAGCGGGCCGATATATTTGTCTTCAACCGCGCGCTTGTTTTCCGCGTAGCGCGATCCGGCGATACCGAAGGCCATGGCCTGGTCCTGCAGGTCGCACTCGCCGCCCTGGTCGCAGATCGGGCAATCCAGGGGGTGATTGATCAGCAGGAATTCCATCACACCTTCGCGGGCCTTCTTGACCATCGGCGTGTTGGTGAAAACTTCAGGCAATTCGCCGTTCGGGCCGCCGCGAACGTCGCGCACGCCCATGGCGCAGGAAGCGGCCGGCTTGGGCGGTCCGCCCTTCACCTCGATGAGACACATGCGGCAGTTACCCGCGACCGACAAGCGCTCATGAAAACAAAAGCGCGGAACTTCGGCGCCAGCCTCCTCGCACGCCTGCAACAGCGTGAAATGATCCGGAACCTCGATCTCTTTACCGTCAACCTTGAGCTTTGCCATGGTTCTACTTACGTCCTGTTGCCTGTTCGTCCCATGTCTCACACGGTCCGCAACAAATCCTTAATCACACCCGGCACTCGTGTCGTATGCCAGACGCTTCATGGTGTCGCGAGGCCGGAAATTCCGGCTCCGCTCGAAGCCTCAACGCTTATTCAGCGGCTTCCAGAACAGCGCCATCATCCATGGCCCTGTAGGTATATTGGTCGATGCGCTTTTCGATTTCCGGACGGAAATTGCGGATCAGCGCCTGTACCGGCCATGCGGCGGCGTCGCCGAGCGCACAGATGGTATGGCCTTCGATCTGCTTCGTCACTTCGAACAGCATGTCGATTTCGCGCTTCTGCGCGTTGCCCTTGACCATGCGTTCCAGCACGCGCCACATCCAGCCGGTGCCTTCGCGGCACGGCGTGCACTGGCCGCAGCTTTCGTGCTTGAAGAAAGCCGCGATGCGGGCAATCGCCTTGATGACGTCGGTCGACTTGTCCATGACGATCATGCCGCCGGTGCCGAAGGAAGACTTCACTTCGCGCATGCCGTCAAAGTCCATGATGGCGTCCTTCATGTCCTCACCGCGCACGATGGGGCAGGATGCGCCGCCCGGGATGACGCCGAGCAGATTGTCCCAACCGCCGCGAATGCCACCGCAATGGTGTTCGATCAGCTCACGGAAGGACAGACCCAGCGCATCTTCGAAGGTGCACGGACGCTCGACATGGCCTGACACCATGAAGAGCTTGGTGCCGACATTGTTCGGACGGCCGATGGACGAGAACCATGCAGCGCCACGTCGCAGGATGGTCGGCGCAACGGCGATCGATTCAACGTTGTTGACGGTCGTCGGGCAGCCGTAAAGACCCATATTGGCCGGGAACGGCGGCTTAAGGCGCGGCTGCCCCTTCTTGCCTTCAAGGCTTTCGAGCAGAGCCGTCTCTTCGCCGCAGATATAGGCACCGGCGCCGTGATGGACGTAGATGTCGAAATCCCAGCCGTTCTTGTTGTTCTTGCCAAGCAGGCCGGCATCGTAGCACTCGTCGATAGCCGCCTGAAGCGCTTCACGCTCGCGCATATATTCGCCGCGCACGTAGATATAGGCGGTATGCGCGCCCATGGCGAAACCGGCGATCACGCAGCCTTCGATCAGCGTATGCGGATCGTTGCGCAGAATTTCGCGGTCCTTGCAGGTGCCGGGTTCGGATTCGTCGGCGTTAACGACGAGATAATGCGGACGGCCGTCATTCTCCTTCGGCATGAAGGACCACTTGAGACCCGTCGGGAAGCCAGCGCCGCCGCGACCGCGAAGGCCGGAAGCCTTCATCTCGTTGATGATCCAGTCACGGCCCTTTTCGATGATCTGCTTGGTTCCGTCCCAGTGGCCGCGCGCAAGCACACCCTTCAGGGACTTGTCCTTGAGGCCGTAGAGATTGGTAAAGATGCGATCCTGATCTTTTAACATGCTTCACCTCTTACCGCGGCTTCTTGCCGAAGACCCTGATATACTCGGCTTCGCCACCCTTGGCGAGCGCCTCGGCCTGCTTGATCCACTCATCGCGTTCGATGCGGCCCTTGAAATTCAGATAACCGTCGACCCAGTCGCATTCGGCCTTTTTCCAGCCGGCGATCTGCGCATAGGTGAAGATGCCGAGCTCGTGCAGCGTGCCTTCGATCTTCGGACCGACGCCGGAAATGAGCTTCAGGTCGTCGGGCGTTGCGGGCTTTTCGATAGCGGCCGGACGATCCTTGGAATCGAGCGACGGCTTCGCAGATCCCGAAGCTTCCTTTTCGACGGTCTTTGCATTCGCTTCGGCAGCCTTCGGTGCGGTCGCAGGCGTCTTCAGCTTCGGATCGGTTTCCGGGGCGTCCGTCTTCGGCTTGGCGGCATTGGACGGCGGAACCGACGCGGCGTCCGCAGGCGCTTCGGCCGGCTTGTCGAGATTGGAACGGTCCGGCTTGATCTCCTCCGTCAGCGTCGTCAGGCCACCGACCGGGACCGACTGGTGGCGGTCGATCTGAGGGCCGGTCTTGACCGTGTCGCCCTTGCCTGCCTCGAACGTGTCGATGATCTCTTCCAGACGCTCGGGCGTCAGGTCCTCATAGGCATCCTTGAAAATGATGACCATTGGCGCGTTGACGCAGGCGCCCTGACATTCCACTTCTTCCCAGGAGAGCGTTCCGCTCTCGTTGGTGTGCAACGGATCGTGGTGGATCTTCTTGCGGCAGACATCCATCAGCGCTTCCGAGCCGCGCAGCATGCAGGGCGTGGTGCCACACACCTGAACGTGGGCGCGCGTGCCAACCGGCTTCAGCTGGAACTGGGTGTAGAAGGTCGCCACTTCGAGAACACGGATATAGGCCATATCCAGCATGTCGGCGATTTTCTCGATGGCGGCGCGGGTAACCCAGCCGTCCTGCTCCTGCGCACGCATGAGCAGCGGGATAACCGCCGATTGCTGGCGTCCCTCGGGATATTTCTTGATCGTCTTTTCAGCCCATGCGGTGTTTTCCGCATTGAAGGCAAAAGCCACGGGCTGGAACTGATCTTCGGCTAGTCGACGAACGGACATACTTCCTCACGCCTTTTCAGTTTAACGTCTCACACCGCGATCTCGCCACCGTGACGAATTCGCAGGCATAAGCCGCCTTGTCTTTTTGCATGAACACGATGAACTTGCTGCCATTGGGAACCGAGGCCTTGATCTCGTATCCCGAAGACAGAAGCTGCTTGATGGTCGAAGAGCCGCCGCTCGACAGCGATACTCCGCCCTCGTCCGTCGCCGTCTGGGCGAGAACGGGAGTAGACATCGCAGCGAGAAAAGCCGGAATGGCCAGCGGCAGACGCATCAGCGGTCGACCTCCCCGAACACGATGTCGAGAGAGCCGAGTACGGCTGTAACGTCGGCAAGCTGATGGCCCTTGCACAGGAAATCCATCGCCTGCAAATGGGCGTAACCCGGCGCGCGGATCTTGCAGCGGTAGGGCTTGTTCGAGCCATCGGCAACAACGTAAACGCCGAATTCTCCCTTCGGCGCTTCGACGGCGGCGTAAACTTCGCCGGCGGGAACGTGATAACCTTCGGTATAGAGCTTGAAGTGATGGATCAGAGCTTCCATCGAACGCTTCATCTCGCCGCGCTTGGGCGGAACCACCTTGCCATCCAGCGAGGAGACCGGGCCGATGCGATGCTTGCCGGACAGACGATCGACGCATTGCTTCATGATCTTTACCGATTCTCGCATTTCCTGCATGCGGATCAGGTAACGGTCGTAGCAGTCGCCGTTCTTGCCGACCGGAATGTCGAATTCGAGATCGGAATAGCACTCATAAGGTTGCGAACGGCGCAAATCCCAGGCAGCGCCGGATCCACGCACCATCACACCCGTGAAGCCCCAGGCAAACGCATCTTCCAGCGACACGACGCCGATATCGACGTTACGCTGCTTGTAGATGCGGTTGTCCGTCAGAAGACCTTCGATATTGTCGAGAACGGTCAGGAACGGATCGCACCACTTGCCGATATCATCAACCAGTTCCGGCGGCAGGTCCTGATGGACGCCGCCCGGACGAACGTAAGCCGAGTGCATGCGGGCGCCACAGGCGCGCTCGTAGAACACCATCAGCTTTTCGCGTTCTTCAAAGCCCCAGACCGGCGGCGTCATCGCGCCGACGTCCATGGCCTGCGTGGTGACGTTCATGATGTGCGACAGGATGCGGCCGATTTCCGAATAGAGAACGCGGATCAACTGGCCGCGCATTGGAATTTCGAGGCCCAGCAGCTTTTCGACGGCGAGCGCGAAAGCATGTTCCTGGTTCATCGGCGCGACGTAGTCGAGGCGGTCGAAATAAGGAACGGCCTGCAGATAGGTCTTGGTCTCGATCAGCTTTTCAGTGCCGCGATGCAGCAGACCGATATGCGGATCGACGCGCTCAACGATTTCGCCGTCCAGTTCCAGAACCAGACGCAGCACGCCGTGCGCGGAGGGATGTTCCGGACCGAAGTTGATCGTGAAATTGCGGACGTTATGCTCAGTCATTCTAGTGCTCCGCCGAGGTGATCATGGCGATGAATTCGGGGCCGGTCATGTTCTGCGTGGTCTGCGCGAACGAATAGCTCGAGGGCTTCTCATCCGTGAAAATCTGCTGCGCGAATGTGAAGCTGGACGGCTTGTCGAACGCCTGCAGCGAAACGGCAAAATGTTTGCCATCCTTGGAACGCCACAACAGCGTGCTGCCACAATTCTTGCAGAAACAACGCTCACCCCACTCCGACGAAGAATAAACGCCGAGGCTATGCTCGTTTTCAAAGGCGATATCAATGCATTCGACAGCCATAAACGCACCGCCGGACCAGCGGCGGCACATGGAGCAATGGCAGACGCCGAATTCGCGGGCACCGAGCGTGGCTGTGAAGCCGACGGCGCCGCAAAGACATTGTCCATGCTCTGTCGCGGGGGCTTCGCTCATTGCTTGGCCTTTTCGTCACCCGGGAGAACATATTCCGTTCCTTCCCAAGGGGAAAGGAAATCGAAATTGCGGAATTCCTGCTTCAGTTCGACCGGTTCATAAAGAACCCGTTTCAGAACGTCATCGTAACGCACTTCCACAAAGCCGGTAACCGGAAAATCCTTGCGCAGCGGATGGCCTTCGAAACCATAGTCCGTGAGGATGCGGCGCAGGTCCTTATGGCCCTCGAAAGGAATGCCATACATGTCCCAGGCTTCGCGCTCGAACCACTCCGCGCCCATGTAGACGGACGTCGAAGACGGCACGCCCTCGTCTTCCGCCACCTGCAGCTTGACGCGCACGCGCAGATTCTGGCGCGGCGACAGCAGATGGTAGACGACATCGAAACGCTTTTCGCGCTGCGGCCAGTCAACGCCGCAGATATCGATGATGTTGACGAAACCGCACTGCACGTCGTCACGCAGGAAGGTCAAAAGCGCGATCACGCTTTCAGGCGTCGTGTTCAGCGTCAGTTCGCCATAGGCGATATCGGCAGACACCACGAGGGAACCGCGCGCTTCCTTAACGTAAGCAGCAAGATCGTTGAGAGCTTCGCTCATTACTTAATCCGTCCTTTGCCCTTAGCGCTCGATCGTACCGGTACGCCGGATTTTCTTCTGCAGCAGAAGCACGCCGTAAAGCAGCGCCTCCGCGGTGGGGGGACAGCCCGGAACGTAGATATCCACCGGCACGACGCGGTCGCAACCGCGCACCACGGCGTAGGAATAGTGGTAATAACCACCACCATTGGCGCAGGAACCCATGGAGATGACGTAACGCGGCTCAGGCATCTGGTCATAGACCTTGCGCAGAGCGGGCGCCATCTTGTTGGTCAGCGTGCCGGCAACGATCATCACGTCCGACTGGCGCGGTGAAGCGCGCGGAGCAACGCCGAAGCGCTCCATGTCGTAACGCGGGCCGGAAGCCTGCATCAGGCCTTCGACGGCGCAGCAGGCAAGACCGAACTGCATCCACATCAGCGAGCCTGTGCGCGCCCAGGTGATCAGCTCGTCGGTCGATGTCACGAGGAAGCCCTTGTCGGCCAGCTCGTCATTGATTTCCGTGAAGTAGGCATCGTTGCTGTCAACCGGCTTGCCGGTCGAGGGATCGATGATCCCCTTCGGCTGCGGCGCAACGAGCGTGCTGTTGTTCCGGCTCATGCCCATTCCAGCGCTCCCTTCTTCCACTCATAGATAAAGCCGATGGTGAGGACGAGAAGGAACACCATCATCGACCAGAAACCGAACCAACCCATCTCGCCGAAAGACACCGCCCAAGGAAACAGGAAGGCGACTTCCAGGTCAAAGATGATGAAAAGAATCGAAACCAGATAAAAACGGATATCGAACTTCATGCGGGCGTCGTCGAAGGCGTTAAAACCGCACTCGAAAGCCGAAAGCTTTTCCGGGTCCGGCGCCTTATAGGCGACAGCGAAAGGCGCGATAAGAAGCGCCAGGCCGATGACAAGAGCGATACCGATGAAGATTGCGATCGGAATGTAGGAACTGAGGAGTTCAGTCATGGTCTCTTCCTTGCCCGGCCGGGCGCCGGGCCTGCCTTTGCGACCCAAGTCTCAAAGAACGGACAAATATGTTGCAACGCCAAAGTGGTTAGCGCAGCCGCGCCCTCTCTGCAAGAGTTTAGGCACCATTTCAAGACACCTGCCGCATTGATTGGCAACAATATTGCCGGAATTGACGCAAATTTGGGCCACAATTCCGGCCTAAGCCACTCAAATACAATAATAATCGATTGAACGACGCAACCGCAAAAAAGTCACACGAATTTTACGTCCGGAAGGCGGCGAAGTGACGATATCGGGAAATCGAAACTTGATAAAAAAAGGCAGGAAAAATCACGACTGGAGAGCCCGGAATCAGACGCCGGAACGGTCAAAAACAGAGACGCGCGACGAGCGCTTTATTTTCTTTTAAGAGACATTTCATGAAGAAGAAATGGCGCGAGTGACGGGGCTCGAACCCGCGACCTCCGGCGTGACAGGCCGGCACTCTAACCGACTGAGCTACACCCGCGCTCCACAGACATTCGCCTGCGTATTTTCCGAGGAACAGGATGGCGCGAGTGACGGGGCTCGAACCCGCGACCTCCGGCGTGACAGGCCGGCACTCTAACCAACTGAGCTACACCCGCTTATCCTGACCGACAGAACCTTGGTTCCGCCGTACGAACCAGCCTCGGCTGTTCGTTGAGCGGCTAACTACGGCGTTCGTGCGGGGGTGTCAAGCAGGTTTCACGACAAAAGAATAAGCTTCTTCATTTTGATCATGAAAAACCGGACGGGCTGTGAACGCGATTGCTGCAAACGCCCTGTTTTGCGGGCTTTTCCCAATGAAAACAAAAAACTTGTCCACAGGCGGCGGCTTCTCCAACGGCATTTCCCCAAGGCCAGAATGGCGTCGTCGGCTTCTGGTTTTGGCAAAAAGCCCGCAGTTCCAGGCTTTTTACCCCTCCTCTTTGGCGGAGGGAAAAACCTCCCCGAAAAAAAACAAAAAAACTTCACAAAAGCCCTTGCGGTTTTTTTCCGATCCGAATACATCACGGCCACCGACGCGGCGGACATGATCCGCAAGACGCGAAGGGCGATTAGCTCAGTTGGTAGAGCGCCTCGTTTACACCGAGGATGTCGGGAGTTCGAGTCTCTCATCGCCCACCATTTTTCCAGAAGATTTAAATAACAGTTCGTGAATCAACGCGCATCTCGGTTTTTGCGAGCGATTCTGGCGCGGGGAATTATTGCCCCCTGCCCTCAATGCGATCCATGAAGCATCGTCATGATTGCCGACAGGTAGAATCGCTTCTCTTCAGTTGCGCCATGCCAAATCGGAACTGCTGTTCCATATTCCGACAGCTGCCCGCCCCTCCTGTATCACCCCGCAACATACCGGAAAATAAGGAAGATTCAGACTTTCTAAAGAGATTTCAGGCATTGTTTGCGCACCGTTTCATGATGAACGGTTGAACTGATGGATGAAGCCATGTCGATTGACGCGTTTGTAACACTCGCGCTTATTGCGCTGCCTGTTTATATTTTTTTCCGCTGGGTCCAGCAGGATTCGGAAAAACAAGACACTCCCAAAAGTCCAAAGTCCATGGGGCGGTGATCCGTCAGGATCGGTCCGCGACATTTTTAGGGACGACATCTGGACGAAATTTACCAAGATTCGATACTGAGAGAGCGATACCGATGTTACGGCTTGCCTCATGACAGATCGTTCAGGAGTGGCGATAGCCCTGGTGGTTCTCTTCGCCAAATAAAAAGCCGGGCATCGCCCGGCTTCAGACTGCTGACAAACCCCTGGCGTGAGCTGGGGGTTTATGATTCATTGGGACATGTTGAAGAAACCTGCTCCTGAACAGACCGCTCTCGAGATGGTGACGATCGATAGCCTGGTCCCGAAAGATCACCTGCTTCGCAAGATCGACGCGGTGATCGACTTCTCATTTATCCATGATCGTGTTGCCGGTCTTTACTGTGCCGACAACGGCCGTCCGCCGCTCGATCCCAC